>NZ_JBLIGN010000040.1:0-24127 GCF_047636915.1 Nonlabens sp.
GAATCTGATTTTTGGGGAATTAGCTCATTTGGCTAGAGCGCTACGCTGGCAGTGTAGAGGTAACCGGTTCGATCCCGGTATTCTCCACCATAGATTATCAAAGTGCTCCAACAAAACAGCCCGCTCATTTTGAGCGGGCTGTTTGCTTAAGTATACGCCACGGATGTCGCTTTTCTAAAAATTTATACTTGGCCGCAGCTCAGCACAGGCTTTTTTCTTAATCAAGGGAAAATTTCAACCCTAATACCGATAGCTATCGAAAGTAGGATTAAAAGTTTTAAATCTTAAGGGGTAAAAATGGGCAAGGAAAAACTAAAACGGGCTTAGCTATCTGTTATGGATATATGTATCTTTAGTTTACGCCTGCGCATTTTGTGGTGCTCATTGAGAACATAGCATTCCTGGAGCTGCATTTTGTGGGTTGGAACAACTAGGTCCTTCATATCTTGCGCATGAAACACAGTTAGGGTCGTCTTTTAACGCCGCTTTCATTTCAAAGCTGTCGCAAGTGTAACTCGTACTTACTTTTACTGCATGAACTTTACAAGTGTCATCTCCCATTAAATTATCGCAGTTTACACAACTATTTCCCATTCTTATAGACATGACTTTTGTATTATAGAATGAGATAAAAATTTAGAATTATCTGTTTTAAGAATCAAACTAAATATTTGATCTGTATATGTTTATACTGTTTAAAAATAAAATGGGTTTGTCATTTCTAATAAACCCATCTCTCATCAAACTACATCTAAAATCATTAAAATCTAAAAACCCCAACTTAAAGCTAAATGCTTGGTGGCTACAATGAAACAACTAACCTTCATCTACTTTTATATTTCACGTTTTATAAAAATATAAAGAGTGTACATCGATTTCTACACCAAAAACCTCTTCGATAGTTTTCTATATCTCTTGAATTCTTGAATCAGAAAATTCCAATACCTCACCTGTGTCTATCAAGATTATATGGTCGTGTTTACCATCAAAAAAAAGATTTTTCATAATGAGCTACACTATTGCTGAATTAATGCTTGCGAACTAAACGGGATGCTATTAAAATATCCAAGGTGTTATACAAGGTAGCCCAACTCACTCGGTAATTTTTATCTACCATTTTAAAAAAAGCGTCCTACAAGTGTATGATTCACTTAAAAAACTATACTGGAGAAGGCACTTATGTAGTCGTTTCTCTTTTAAACCCTAAAGGAGCATATAAAGAAACCCTGTATGTGCAGGTAACTGATAGCGAGTGGTATAGTGAAATCACTCCATGGTGGCAGTTTTACGGTAAGCATCGTCCCAATATAGAGGCTATCTCTGGAGCGACTATAAGTGGTCGCGAGGCCGCCATCCCTGTATTACAAATACCTAAAGTAAAAATTGACAAAGGCTACAGCATTAGATTTGAAACCGCAGTAGAAGACCAAGAAAACTACGCGACAGATTTGCAATTTGAACTTACTACAGCACATCTAGAAGGAAAAAAGAAGAGTCTGTCTTTATACGTTACGTGCGATTAATGCCTCAGTAATCTACCTTCTATGACACTTTCATTATGGAGATACAGTCACTTACTGTTAGCTCTTTCTTCCTCTTTATTTTTAATTATCGCATCCGTTCCCGATGTTATACTCGCTTGTGAACCGATTTCAAACACCCTACAAGGTCACAGCGTTGTAGACCTAAAGAGGTTTCTGTTGAAACGACTATTCATCAATTGAGAGAAGAACATGACGAGGTCGCTTTAAAATCTCATTGAATAATCAGGACCTATTAGTACCTCAATATTCTGGAGGGATCATCAGTGAAACCAACCACCCTTTTACAGCTTTTCTGTCGCACAGGAACTTACAGTTACATATGGGTAAGGCTAACTTTCTTTGGTCAATTATTTTGCTCATTGCGAGTGCCAGCATTTTATTTTTCATCTCTTCGCGATTTGCTATTCAAATGGATGCCGTCTTGCACCAACAGGAAAACTTTATTCCCTTACTGCCCTTAGAAAAAATCAGGTCGAAGTATGGAGATATTATTCATATTCTAACAACTGGTGCTCAAAGGAATCTTACGTACTCTATTGCAAAAATAGGAAGTGAAATTTTGCTTAGCATTAAAAGGCAATTATGGAGTTTGCTCTTCGTTCTTAAGTAAGTTAGAAAAAGGAAATCAGGTGACTGCCTCTATTAAAAGAAACAAAAAGTTTCATTTACCTAGTGAAAAAGCGCCTGTAATTATGATTGCAAATGGGACTGGAATTGCTTCATTTATAGCGATGATAGGAAAAAACAAAAACAGCACCTTATTCTGGGGTGGACGTTCAAAAGGCAGTTTTGATTTGTACCAACCTTTCACAGAAAAGGCTCCTTTACTTCATATACACCTAGCAATTTCTAGAGAGCAACAAAAGCGATACGTACAAGATAAAATCTGGGACCAAAGAATTGCAATAGCTTATGCTCTAGAAAAAGGCGAGCATTTGATGATTTACGGTTCTATATCAATGATGAATAGTGTTTTAGATACACTGGAGAAAATTGCTGATCGTAAGTTACCAATACCATTAAACCATTTTGAACAACAAGTACAGGTCCTAACAGTCTGTTATTAAATTATAAATTTATGTGCCATAGAATAAGAATAGTAGCCAAAAATAAACAAGGGCAGCTCTCTTACTGTTCTGGATGTACTGTCTATAAACTAACTTTTAATAACTTAAGTTTAGAATTGTACCCTGATCAACTCAACAAATTAAAAGACTATGTAAATACTATTGAAATTGAATACAGGGAAATAAAGCACGAGCGTATGGTTATGAAGAGAAAAATACCCCTTCCTTCCACTCAAAAAAATCTTACTATGATGTTTGATAAACATGAAATTGTTCTCCTTAAATTACTTCTTAATCAACAAACTGTAAAACCTATGGAGATGCTCGGTATTAGCGATATAGATTACACCTTGTTTTTAAATTAAAAAAAAGCAAGAAAAATAAGTTGTAAAGCGATCTGTACCATCACTCTAAAAAATGCCATCAGTGAAACCTTGTCCCTCTTTTCCAGCGTCTTTCTATCAGAAAAGCACAAAGGATGCCCGAATCAAACAAAGGACTCTTTTCACTTGAATGGAGTTTGTTGTTATTAAAAGTACAAATCCCTATAAATAAATTTAAATATTTATTCAAATAAGCTTTAACTCCTATTGTAACAAACTATATTTGCATCCCGCATCAATAAATGAATGGCATAGCCATTTTACTTGTTGCATTTCCTTATTCTAAATAAAGAAAAATCTTATAAAAAAGAGTCCTACATATTGTTATATTGGACTATTAGAAAAAGCTGAGGAGCTCCATCCTTGGCTTTTTTGTTTTAAAAAACATTGCCTTTTATACCATCTAGTGCTTCAGTAAAATCTGTCCTCACCAATCAAGACGTAGGGCTTTTATTTTATGTTGATTTTAATGCGCTTTACATCAATACTTACTCTGTTTTTTGAAATCTACACGTGCAAATAGTTAAACAGATAACAGCTTCTAGCGTTATCATACAATAGGAATAAACTAATTCTCCTCATAACTACTATTAAGAGTAAAAACTACAAAGTACCGTATAAAACAAAATGCTTTTATCAAATCCGACAAAGGACTTTTTTAGTATTTAGGATTACATAAAAGACTTAAAAACACATGTTGCAATTATTAGATACTGCGTCACAAACGATTTGTTGATGAATCATCAAAACGGGCATTTTGCTTTTACTGAAAAAGGTGAAATGTCAATGAAAGATGTTCAACGGAGTAAATATTGCATACTAGTTAAATAAGAATTTAAGCAATTAATACTTTATGACTTAGACCACTCGCAAACTTTATAGTTTTCGAGCATATCAAGCCGCCCTATTTATGAATTCAAAAAATTAACCATACACTGGACTGCTTCTCTTAAATGCAAAGGTAATTGTTCGTGATGCCATGGATGTGAAGCTCCCAGCGTATGGTTGGCTTCCCTGATGAGTTTTAATTGTGAGTTGAAGCTGGCTTTGTGCAGCTTTTGAGCATCGCTTACTACAACTGTTTCATCATTTTCTCCATGCAGAATCAAGTGGGGTTGTTTGATCTTTTGAGCTTGTTTAAGAATGGTTAATTCTTCTTCATTTTGCAGGAAATCTTTATAGAATTGATAGAAAAGAGGCATTTCTTGCTTGGTACGGCCATTTTTGATATACATCACTCCTTTTTCCTTCCATTCTTTTAACGCTTCACCTATGGGAAAACGCTCTGCATAATTAGCTACTCCAGCAAGTGTAATGAGCTTTGAAACTCTTGGCTCTTTTGCTGTTACTATGGTGGTAATTCCTCCGGCTCTGGAATGCCCTATTAGGTTGATTTGATAACGATCTACGGGCAACTCTGAGTTTTCTATCCAATCCAAAACCCTGATGGTATCTCTTACCTCTATACTGTAATTATTGTTTCCAAAAGCATCGAGATCTGGAAAATCAATAGGCTGTTCCACCGTACCACCATTGTGCGAGTAATTAAATTTTATAAATAGAAATCCCGCTTTCGCGAAAGCGGAACTCATCAAATTCCAAGCGCCCCAATCTTTATAGCCTTTATAGCCATGACAAAAAACAACCACTGGCAAAGGCTTGATGGTTTCTTGATGTTCATAATCCAATAAAATAGCGCGGTCGTTTTCTCCTTTTAAAATAATATTGCTACTGGTGATCATACTGGTTTTTCTGTAAGGTGAATTTCTTTGTTGAATAATTCTTGAATCAAAGCAAAAAGAACCTGTTCAAAATTTTGCAGCACTTCAACATCGATCATTTTTTCTTGATACGATCTTCCTGCTTTAAAAGCAAAAGGAATATAGCCTTGATCAAAATTCTTAAAACTGATGATTCCAGCACTCGCTTCTGTAAATGGTTCGTTAAGGCTATATAAATAGGTGTACATCAACACTTGAAAGGCTTTTGCCTTTTTATAATCGCCACTTAGGATATTAAAATCTTCTGGATCAATTCCTACATTTCCTTTGTCGGTCGCTCCAGATTTATAATCTATAATGCGCAGTTTACCATCGAGCTGATCGATGCGATCTACCATTCCATGGATTTTTACTTTCCCTATTTGCGGGATTTTGATTTCGGCTTCGAGTTTGCGTTCTACACTTTTAATAATGAGCTCGCAACCACTTTGAACAAGGTCTAAATCACTTTGCACCATCTTCTTGATGTAGTGTAAAGAAACCTCGTAAATGATCTTATTCTTACCTACTGGATCTGACGTAGATATATATTCTTTTTGATAAGCCACTTCTAATTCTGGTAGCATTTGCTTTTTGATTTGATCAAAATCTGCTTTGATCAAAATCCTACCTACATAGGGTTGGTACAATTTATCCAGCGCTTCATGAATAATAGAGCCCATTGTATTTGCAGCAATATTCTCTTCCACATCTTCCATATCTGAAACGCGTAAAATTTTACTCGCGTAAAAATCAATAGGATTGCGCACATAACTGGTCAATGCAGAAGGGCTGAAACCACTAACAGCAATTTGTTGTAATCGCTCAAAGTAGGAGGACTCTTTCTTAATAACCATCAGCTCTTCTTTTACAGCACTGTTTTTAAAAATGTAATGCTTGTGTGAAATAATGTGATGGGAGTTTGCATCTGTTTCCAGCTGCGTTAAGAACCTACTCTTCTCACCACCACCTAATGTATCCCCTTCTGTATTATAAATAAAAGCCGCTTTTTCAACACGGTGCAGCAGTCTGTAAAAGTGATAGGCGTACACGCTGTCTTTCTCCGAATAGGTAGGCAATTCAAACTGATGTTTCATATCATTTGAAATATAAGAAGCCGTAGACTTTCCGGCAGGTAGGATGCCTTCATTTACGGACAACATGATGATATTCTTGTAATCTAACGCTCTAGTTTCTAACAGTCCCATGATTTGAAGACCCCGAATGGGTTCTCCTATAAAATCCAAGTTTTTGAGGGGCACCAACTGTTTGTATAAATAAGCAACCGTTTTTAAATCTTTAATCTCTTGATTGTTATCAATTATAGTCGCTAGGTTTTGAACCACCTCTGTAATTCCCAATAGCTGTTCTATTTCTAACCTCCTATTATCTTCTTTAAATAATTTGCCTTTGAGTTCTTCAAGAACGTATTGAATCAGATCTATCAAACCACCTACATGTTGAATAGGGCTGCTAATTCTATGAATAACCTGCTGCTTTGTTATTTCATTAAAGCTAAATGGAGCGATGTAAATCAGGTTATTTTCTCTAATAAATTTGACTAGAGCACGGGAATTATCCTCTATTAAAATATAGGCAAAGGAAGATTCTAAAATATTCACCATGCCTTTGTAATAGAACCCATCTTCTGTTGCTTCGGTATGGAGCTTTATAATATCATAAATAAATGCCGACAGCGGCAACTGGTCTAGAGACAATCCCATAGTCACATTAAAGTGCTGGATGTTTTTTGGAATGGCATCTAACAAGGGTAAAAGCAAACGTTCATCTGCGAGAATTACAGCCGTTTCTTGCAGCTCTTCTTGTGGGATTTGTTCCATCAATTGCGCGGCAACTTGAATCATACTTAAGTTACCAGCCGCACTATGAATGTCTATATTTTTACTAGTCTGGTATTGTGTGCCGTAGAGTTTTAAGTCCTTCTTCTCATAATACTTCCATTCCTTTTTAAATTTACGTATAAACTTCCCAGATTCGTGAAATGGTAAATCGATGAGATAGGTGTCTATGTCCCAATAGACCTCTCCTTTTTCTTCTTCTAATAGCTTCTGTATAATTTTTGCCTCAGCAGTATTGAGCGCGTTTAAGCCCAAGAATACGGTCTTTTCTTTAAGATCTGAAATAAAGGATACTTGCTCTGCTTTTGCAAAAGCTAACCGATAAGCCATTCCTTGATAAACGGTTTCATTTTCTAGACATAATTTTTGAAATGCATCGTAATACAAATGCAGTTTTTTCCAGAATCTAAGGTATTTAGAAACCATTAACGTGGGATTCTGGTTCAATGCCCAATGGTCCATTTCTTTAACACTACCTAGGTAATTGAAAAACTGCTGTGGATCTACAAGATACCGATCCATCTCATTAAAGTCCTTGAGAATGGTAGTAGCCCAACCGATAAACTCATCAAAAGTGTCTAGATCCTTCCCCTTTTCAACGCTTTTATAAGCCTTATAAAATAGTGGCAAAAGATCGAGATCGTTTAGAATTTCTACCTCAGCAAGTTGCTCTATGTATTCTTCTACGCTGTATATCTTTGGTAAAAAAATAGGCGTCTCCAGACGTTGTGCAATATGCCTACTAAGGAAAATCCCAACCCTTCTGGACGGGACCACATAAGTGACCGCCGTAGTATCTATTTGACTCTTCTCGAGATCGGCTAAGGTGTTTTCTAAAAATGAATTCATCTGGTTAAGGTAATTAATATGCTCATTTTAAACAGGTAATTTACATCAGTTTTATAAAAGAATGCAGATCTCTGCGCAGTTAGAATATGAAGCTTAACTGTCACTCCTTCTCCTTATTGAATTTACCTAGTTACACGTTGGATCTACCAGAATAAAATATTCATATATGCTTCCCGATTCAACACTTTAACTCGCTAATAAGGAAACTCAGCACCGGTATTTTACATAAAAGGAATCCTTTGTATACTTTGGCTTCATTCCGTAGAAATGGTATTATATATTTTACTTCTTCAGGAAAAGCGACTGGAATCTGCCTATGTTTCCCAGTAAATTCAGATCATAACTTGCGTTACATACGGTTTGCTTGTATGGTGCCAATAACATTTAAATGTCCCGTGAAACTAGCTTCAAAAAAAAGTCCATTTGCAGTTGCAAATGGACTTTTTAAACATTGGGTTAATTTGTTGTTTTATCTTTTTGTGATTGAAAACTCAGATCTACGAGACAACTCATACTCTGCATCTGTACATTTTTTAGAATTGCAGTCTACTATTGGATTTGCTTCTCCACGACCTGTAGCCTTTAATCTAGAACTTTCAATTCCTTGAGATGCTGCGTACTGAATGATGCTATTAGCACGTTCATCTGTAAGTGCTAAGTTGTAAGAATCAAGGCCTCTAGTATCTGCATAAGTTTCTGCAAGAACTTCAAGAGTAGGATACTTTTTCATCAATGCAACTAATCTATCTAATTCAAGAGCAGCGTCTGGACGTATATTAGATTTATCAAGGTCAAAATAAATTTTGTTCAAGATAATTTTATCTTCTACAATTACAGGCTCTGGAGTCAGCATTACTTCTACCATAGCTGTTTCTACTTCAGTCACAGATAAAGTAGCTTCACCACTTTCATATGCGTCTTTTGCACCGCGTGCTGTCAGATCTAAATTGCAGTCTGTAGTAAATACAGCGATACCATTTGTGTCTGTAGTCTGTCCTGGCATGCTATTTCCAGAAGCGTTTTGAAGGGATACAATAGCTCCTGGAATAGCCATTCCTGTTTTAACATCTATTGCTTTTACAGTAACAACCACTTCACATATTTTAATTCTTTCTACTCCATAAACATCATCTCCACCTTGTCCTCCTTTGCGGTTAGAAGAAAAGTATCCTTTACCAGTTGCTTCAGAATAACTAAATCCGAAATCGTCTAAAGAACTATTTACCGGAGCTCCCATGTTAGTTACTTTTCCATCTTTATATTTAAAAACATCCAATCCACCTAGACCTAGATGCCCATTACTTGAGAAATAAAGAGTACCGTCATCGGCCATATAAGGGAACGAATCATCTCCCGAAGTATTTACTACGGGTCCTAAGTTTACTGGGTTTGATATTTTGCCATCATTGAGAACTGCTTTATAGAGGTCCGTACCACCTTGTCCACCTGGTGCTTCACTTGCAAAGTAGATCGCTTTTCCATCTTTTGTGATAGAGGGATGGCCTACACCATATTCCTTAGACTCTAATGAAGTAATTGCTACATCTCTCCACTCTCCACCTGCATTTAAGGCTCTATATATAGTTAATTTACTTTCTCCATCAATAGCTTTTTCATAATCTCCTTTATAGTAATCTACACGAGTAAAAAACATGTATTTCCCGTCGGGAGTAATATCCATAGTTCCTTCGTGGAACTTTGTATTTACTTCTCCTTTAATGAGCTCTGGTTTTCCAACTACTCCTGCATCGTCTACAACTGCCTCATAAATGTCCAAGTAAGGTTCTTTATTCCATCCATACTTACCTCTATTTTCATTACGTGCACTTGAAAAATAAAGTTTATCCCCTACTTGTAATGCCGAGAAATCACTTGCTTCCGTATTGAATTTATAGGATGTAGTTGTAAAACCTTCCTTCATTAATTGTATCTCTTGTATATAATTAGGATGGGCCTTAAATTCTAAGGCACGATCATCTGCAGGCTTTAAACTTACGAATTGATTCATTACCGCGTAGGACAGGTCATACTTCTGAGAAGCTTTTAAAGACTGAGCATATCGGTAAAGAGTTTCTGCCTGAGGATCGCGTTTTACAGCTCTCGCATAATTTGTTTCGGCATTTTTAAAATCGCTGTTATAAAAATAGGAGTTGCCTAGTTTTGTATAAACATCTTGAGTCCTTATTCCTTTTATAAGAAGCTTTTCATAAGCCTTTGCCGCGTCTACATAACGCCGTTGCTCATAGAGTTTATCAGCCTTTGCAGTTTTATCGTTTTGTGCTTGCGCAGTCATTGCAACACCAACGAATAAAATTAAAAGTATATATAGTTTTTTCATGTTTGTATTCTTTGCTGTTTTTGGAATTAGAAGAAACGTGGTGATTGCATCACTTTGCGTGGAAAAGCAAGACCGAAAGTTATAAACACTTCGTGAGAACTATTTGCAACAACTGATATGTCAGAAATAACACGATCATAAGCATATCCTACTTTAATGTTATCGGTAATGTTCATTCCTATCAATCCACTGAAGGAATCTTCTAGACGGTAAGAAACTCCTATTTCAAACTTATTGTTAAACAATACGTTAGTGTTTAGATCAAAACTTACAGGAGCATCAAAGGCTCCCTTTACTAAAACGTTTGGCTTCAATTTGATGTTATCGGCGACGTCAAACACGTATCCACCAGTTAAGAAGTAGTGCTGCGTTTCTGAACCTAAACTTGTTCCAGACTGATTTTCATTTTCATCTAGATGAACCGCATTAAGCAGATTGGGAACTGATGCTCCAACGTACCAATTAGACCCATATAGAAATGCTCCAGCCCCAACATTGAAATAATTTTCACTGATTTGATCTGAAAACACATTATCATTAGGAACGGTAGTTCGTATGGTAGCAAGATTAACATCGTGAAACGTCATTCCTATCTTCATACCTAAAGCCAGCGTAGTTTTCTCTCCTACTGGTAATCTATATGAAAAATCTCCATAAGCGTTAGTCTCGCTTACGGGACCTACGTTATCTGAGATAACAGAAAAACCTACTCCTAGCCTGTCTCCTATCGATGTGCTACCAGAAAGGGTGATAGTTTCTGGGGCTCCATTGATTCCGGACCATTGCTGCCTATAAAGAGCGGTAATGTTCGTTCCATCTTGAGTTCCTGCGTAAGCTGGATTAATAACGTTTTGATTGTACATGTACTGTGTGTACTGAGGGTCCTGTTGCGCCCGCACTACACTAGTGGCGGAGATCGAGATAATTAGACCCATTGCAAGTAATTTTTTCATTCTCACAAATTTGGTTTTAAGGTTGTGTTCATAATTTTAGATTTCTAAATATAGTACGATTTTATTAATCACCATTCATTTCTTTGCTGTAATTATGCTTTTACTAAAGCCGTTCAGTAAAAAAACCTAGAAATTTTTAATCATATCCTATAAAATCTTGAATGGTGAAGATATAAAAAATTTACACCACTCCTGTTTAACAATTCCTTAATAGACGAATCGGTGCGTTTTAGGGTCAAATTACCTACTAGTTGCGCCTGAATATAGCAAAAACAGGGAAATGATCACTATAGCCACCTTTATAGGTACGGCCTACAAAAGTCCTTGCTGGCTGTCCTCGATATTTTCCCTTCCATTGTCTTAACATGATGTCATCAAAAATATCGGCTTTGTGAAAATATAAAGAATCTATCACATCGTTATGAAGGCTCTGACTGATCATCACCTGATCAAAAAGATTCCATTTAAAGTTATGGTTTAAAGAGCCTCGATGAAAATTCTTTAGGGAAGCCGTTGTGTTATCAAAACCGTAGGGTAAAATCCCCTTTTTGATACTGTCATTCTCTGGATCATCATTAAAATCCCCCATAATAATGATATGGTGTGCTTCTTTTATCGAAAGACTGTTGACCACACGTTTATTCTCTGGATCTTTCTTATCGATATATTGCACTAGTTGACTAGCGACTTCAACTCTTTTTGAGTCTGTTGTTGTTGCGCCATCGCGGCGAGATGGCCAGTGATTTACATAAATATGAACTGGTGTTCCCGCTAAAATTCCTTCTACATATAAAATATCTCTTGTGGTGTCGCGCACACCTTCTTCATTTTCCAAATGGATGTTTAACGGCTCTGAATGGACCAACTTAAAAACTGTCTTATCATATATAAAAGCAACA
Source organism: Nonlabens sp. (assembly GCF_047636915.1). Lineage (GTDB taxonomy): Bacteria > Bacteroidota > Bacteroidia > Flavobacteriales > Flavobacteriaceae > Nonlabens. The sequence continues at coordinate 11,653 of NZ_JBLIGN010000040.1, forward strand.
TCTATGCCTCTTTCATCTGGACTATCATAATGTATAAAATCATAATTACTATGCGCAAGTTTAGGCTGCTGTATTAAATCGCTAAGAACTTTTTTGTTTTCTACTTCTGCGAGACCAATTATCGATGGTAATTTACCTGTAGATCCAAAACCTATTTTGCTAATAGCGTCACTAATTCTAGAAAGCTTTTTTTGATACCTATTTTCTGTCCAGTTTTTACAACCGAATTCTGTAAAATCTTCATTTAAATATACATGAGGGTCGTTAACCACATCAAAAAGATTTTCTACATTATAAAAAGCAACCGTATATTGCTCAAAAGACTGTGAAGGGATAGACAATTTAAAAAATTTAGTTCCCAAATGTAAGGCATACCCAAGGTTTTTAAAATGAAAAAGAGGGAATAACCCTCTGTACTGAACCCGAATGACTGAAAATGTTTATATCCCTTGTGATTTACTTGTTTATTGTATCTAATATATTTAGTCTTTCGCTACAAATCGATACATCGCTATTACTTTGAATTAAAACTGCTATTTCCTATACACTTTGTTATTTTTCTTAAAAATCTATCCCATTAGAAATCGAGCCATTATGGCGTCCTGCATTCATCGCTTATTGCGAAGTCTCCTAGTTTCGAAATAAAAACAATTCTTTTGTTTATGGATGTATTTGATTTATTCCTGCTTTTTTTAAGGTTTTTTAAAACTTTCTTTAATACAATTCTAAAGTGCCTCATGTTTTGATAGGCTAATGTGTCAACACTAGATTTATAACATTCTTTTCAATCCTATATTTTGTAACTTACAACCCCAACTTTACGAGTGATTTATACTAAAAGCATTAAATAAATTAAAAAACCGATTCGTTATTCCTTTTATAAATTTTCACCTCTGTTATATCTTTTCCTAGAATCCCCTACGCCATAAAATCAAACCTCTAAAAGCTTTTCATCCCAGAACCTCTTTATTATTAAAATGCTTTTAAACAGGACTTCTTATTTCAAAACAGGCCGTAATAATATCAATAAGCAAATTGACTTTATAACTATACGTATTAATAATAAGGATGATAGTTACCCTAAAAATAGTGACTTAAATTTACTTGAGATTTCTTTAGCATAAACATACCTTTTGATTACCTAAGCAGACTAACTTTTGCTATCATTGATATTTAAAAGTAAACTAGTCACACCCTAAATCAATTATACTCTGCACATCGGCGTTTGGAAAACAATTGCCTGACTTAACAGAATTTGGAACGTAGCGCAGTAACTCTGCATCATAAAGACTGTTCTCTAAAAAGAAAACCAGATCTGAAATTTCTGCTTCTGTAAGATCAATCGCTCCCATTTCTGAAGCCAAGTTAAAAGAAGCATTTTGGTCTTGTAGAGAGGAATTATTTTTATAGCGAACAACTTCTTCTATACTACTAAAAGTGGAGCCGTGACCATAAAACCTCGCATCACGTAAGTTGTATAAAGTCGGCGTTTTGAATTTATAATCGTCCGAAACGTTTCCTGTAAAACCACCGCGACCTTTTTTAACCATATCAAATTTTGCATCATCTAAGACCACTGCATCATTAGAACCGTCAAAATGTCCAAAGCCAAAAGCATGAAATTCGTGATCTTTTAAAGCTGGCCCAGTATGACAACTTATACATTGCCCCTTATCTGTAAATATTATCGCACCTTTTTTCTCTCGTTCAGAAAGCGCCTCGTAGTTTCCTTTTAAATAATCTTGCCACGGTGATCTATTTGCAAGTAGCGTCCTGTTAAAAGCAGCTATAGCTAGAGCGGCATTTAATGCTGTGTAGCGATTGGACTCATTTACATCTGCAAAAGCCTTATTGAAAAGCCATCGGTACCCATTATTAATTATAAAATCTTCATCTATTTTAAGCCTATGGATCGACTGACCTAATAAGCCTTGAGTTTCAACACCCTGAAAACCTAAATTATTCTCAACAACTTCTGTGATAGCCCATCTAGATTCTGTTCCAAAATTAGGGCCAGTTGCCCCTAAACTACCATTCCATAACGCGGTTTCCTGATAAGCTACATGTAGCAATGTAGGTGGACGTACTGGTTGTAAATCAACAGAATCAATAGGTATATTCAAATCAATTTGTCTCCCTTCTCCCACAAAACCAAAACCAGTTCCACCTTCACCTATTCCTTGACTGCGACCAGAATAAAAACTGGATGCGGCTGGATGACAAGTTGCACAAGAATAGGTCTCTTCCATCTGACTCATTTTAGGATCACTGCCAGCGGCAGTTTCGTGCAATAACAACTTCCCTAAAGCAACCTTATAAGTGTTCAATGGATTCAATGGATCTTGAGGTATGGAAGTGAAATCATCGCTGTCTGGCAATATGAAAAAGCTCTTTCCTTGTCCGTTTGCATTTTGTTCTAACAATTCCTCAAGGCGTATATCCAGTTCTGTTCTTACCAATTCATAATCATCGGTTTCTGCACAGGCAACTAAGAGAATAAACGCTGAACTTACTAGATATAAATATTTTGTTATCATCTGCAATTGCTAAATTAATAAAAATTTCAAGACTGGAATGCTTTTTTGGTGTTTTGCAAAATGAAGAGCTAGTACCTTTGCCTCATGGATTATTTACATTATCATTTTAAAAATCATCAAAAACCTGTTTTACTATTTATTCATGGCTTTTTAGGAAGTATGAACCAATGGAATTATTTAGAAGGAGAACTCACTACCCAATTTTCTGTTTTAAAAATCGATCTTCCTGGTCACGGCAGTAGCCTAGAATTCTCTCAGAACTATACACTTACTGATTTGGTTTTAATAATCGAACAAATCCTCAAAATAGAGAAGATAGATCGTGTCCATATAATAGGTCATAGTATGGGTGGTTATTTAGGTGCCGCTTTTGCAAAAGAAAGACCTCAACTGACCATATCGCTTACCATGCTCAATAGCATTGCTGGTAAAGATTCTAGACAAAGAAAATTGCTGCGCAACCGATCGATCCAACTCATTGAAAAACATCAAGAAGCCTATGTAAGTATGGCAATAGCAAACTTATTTACAGCTGACGAACAGAATGTTTTCAAGTCAAGAATTAAAGAAATGAAGGATCAGGCGAATCATATTTCTATTAAAAGTATCGTACAAGCTTTGGAATGTATGCGTGATAGAGAAAGTTCTCTGGAAACTTTGAAAGATTCAAGGATGCCTATCTCTTACATATACGGATGGAAAGACCATATTATTCTCCCAAATCAAATTATACTAGAGCGTGATTTTTTAGAAGTTGAGGATAAAAAAATTGATAGTGGTCACATGTCATTAGTAACAAACGTTGCAGATATTCTAAAAAATCTGCGCTTTATCGAGTAATTGTATTTTTGGCGAAATTTGTTAACAAGTTTTATATTAGTTTCTTAATTAAAATATAAATTAGTTCTCAAATATCAAGATAATGCGTAAAAATTATTCCTTAAAAGCTGCCTGCTGCAGTATTATAGGACACAATTATCGAATTTCACATGTAGTAAATACACGTGTCTATGAATTGTGTTGTTCTAAATGCGGAAAACAAATGACAAATAATATTTACGGAGAATTAGTACCTCTGAACGATCGTTATTCACAAATTAATCGAACACTTAATGAAATGGCTCGCAAGAGACTAAAAGCAAAAGCTCTCCATTTATATGCCCAAAGCATATAGCTTTTCTGATATTTAAGTCTTTTCCTCTACGTTATAATTTTCAAAACGACAGACCAACTCCCTTTCTAAAGTATGTTGTCAACATATCATTCATAAACTGAATTACGTAAACAACTTTTTAAAATTAAATAGGCTTTTTTTTATTCTTTAAAACTATTCCATCCCATAGCTTTAATAGGAACTTGCTGTCCATCCCGCGTAACTAGATTTATCCCAAGAGAAGCATCTACGACGTGACCTATAACAGACAAACTAGGATTTGCTTTTATCTTGGGAAAGTCTTCTTGCTTTACCGTAAACAATAACTCATAATCCTCACCACCACTTAAGGCAATAGTAGTGCTGTCCAGATTAAACTCCTCACAAGCAGTTATAACCGTCGGATCTAAGGGAATTTTATCTTCGTAAATAGTTATACCTACCTCACTGTGTTTACACAAATGAATGATTTCAGAACTCAATCCATCAGATAGATCGATCATACTCGTGGGGTGTACCTCAAGATCTTGTAATAGTTTGATAATATCTTTTCTAGCCTCTGGCTTCAATTGTCTTTCTAACAAATAACTATAGGCCTCAATATCTGGTTGGCTTTGAGGGTTTGCCTTAAAAACAGCTTTCTCTCTTTCTAAAATTTGAAGCCCCATATATGCCGCACCTATATCACCTGATACTACTAATAAATCCCCATCGCTGGCTCCTTTCCTACGCACAATTTTATCAGCATCTTGCTCTCCAATTGCAGTAACAGATATGACCAAACCACTTCTAGAAGCAGTTGTATCGCCACCTATTAAATCCACTCCATAAGCTTTACAAGCCATATGAATTCCTTCATAGAGTTCATTTACCGCTTCTACAGGAAATCTATTAGACATTGCAATAGAGACTGTTACCTGAGTAGCTTTTGCGTTCATGGCATACACATCTGATAAATTTACCATTATCGCTTTATAGCCCAGATGCCTTAATGGAGCATAGCTCAGGTCAAAGTGAATTCCTTCTACCAGCATATCTGTCGTTATAACAATTGATTTAGTGTGCTTCAACACAGCTGCATCGTCCCCTATTCCAGTAACTGTTGAATGATTGGAGATCTCAAAGTTCTTAGTTATATGATCTATAAGACCGAATTCACCTAGGCTTTCTATCGGAGTACGTTGTGGGCTTTTATCTTCTATCATTTTGTAAAATTACAACTTAGGCAAGAACGACAGTACAAATGCAACCTATTCTTTATTAAAATATATTCTATAAGCAGTTTAAATATCACTATATAAGAATATCATAGCTGTTTCATCTTTACCATTATTAGTATCGTATATTTGAAATTATTTTAAACAAGCCATTTTAAGTATGATAAGTGTATCAGAAACTGCAAAAGCTAAGCTTACTCAATTAATGAGTGAAGAGGGCTATATGATAGGCAAAGACTTTGTACGCGTAGGTGTAAAAAGTGGTGGTTGTAGCGGCCTTTCTTACGATTTAATTTTTGACAAAGAAAGCGCAGATACGGACAAAGTATTTGAAACAAATGATGTGAAAATAGCCGTAGATAAAAAAAGCTTTCTTTACCTAGTAGGCACCACGTTAGAATTTAGTGGTGGGTTAAACGGCAAAGGATTTGTTTTTAATAATCCCAACGCACAGAGAACTTGTGGTTGTGGAGAATCTTTTTCACTGTAAAAAGATAGGTATAATTCTGCTTTTGCGAAAGTGGAGATAAAAGAAAAATATGTCAAAATATACAGAAGAACAGTTAGAAAAGGAGCTTAAGAACAAAGAGTATGAGTACGGCTTTTACACAGATATGAAGTCAGATACCATACCTGTGGGTCTAAGTGAAGAAGTGATCCGCATAATTTCGGGAAAGAAAAACGAGCCAGAATGGATGCTAGAATGGAGGCTTGAAGCTTACCGTATTTTTATGGGTATGAAAGAGCCAGAATGGGGAAATGTAACTTATGAAAAGCCTGACCTGCAAGCTATTTCGTATTATTCTGCTCCTAGCTCTAAACCTAAATACGACAGTCTAGACGAGGTAGATCCAGAATTGTTAGAGACTTTTAAAAAATTAGGTATTTCCATTGACGAACAAAAGAAACTTTCAGGAGTTGCAATGGACGTTGTTATTGACTCCGTATCTGTAGCAACGAGTTTTAAAAAGTCCCTAGGTGAAAAAGGAATTATTTTTTGTCCTATTTCCGAGGCTATCCAAGAACATCCTGAGTTAGTAAAGAAATATTTAGGAACTGTAATCCCGCAAAATGATAATTATTATGCCGCGCTAAATAGTGCTGTATTTTCTGATGGCTCTTTTTGTTACATTCCCAAGGGGGTAAAATGCCCCATGGAACTCTCTACGTATTTCCGTATCAATGAAGGAGGAACAGGACAGTTTGAAAGAACTCTTGTAATCGCAGATGAAGGTAGTTATGTTTCTTACCTAGAAGGTTGTACCGCACCTAGTCGTGACGAGAACCAGTTGCACGCCGCTTGTGTAGAATTAGTTGCCCTTGATGATGCAGAAATTAAATATTCTACAGTTCAAAATTGGTACCCAGGAAATGCTGAGGGAAAAGGAGGTGTCTTTAACTTTGTTACGAAGCGTGCTATTTGCGAGAAAAACGCAAAAGTCTCTTGGACACAAGTAGAAACAGGTAGCGCCGTAACTTGGAAATACCCAAGCTGTATTCTAAAAGGTGATAACTCTGTAGGGGAATTTTATTCCATCGCAGTAACTAATAATTACCAACAAGCAGATACTGGAACTAAAATGATTCACTTGGGTAAAAACACCAAGTCTACCATTATATCAAAAGGAATAAGTGCTGGAAAATCTCAAAACTCTTATAGGGGTCTTGTAAAAATTGGCTCTAGAGCAACAAATGCGCGCAACTTCTCACAATGTGATAGTTTATTGATGGGCAATGAATGCGGTGCACATACATTTCCATATATTGAAAATAGCAACAGTACTTCAAAGGTAGAACACGAAGCGACCACAAGTAAAATAGGTGAAGACCAACTTTTTTACTGCAACCAGCGTGGTATCAACACAGAAAAAGCAATTGCTCTTATAGTTAATGGCTTTTCTAAAGAAGTATTGAATAATTTACCCATGGAATTTGCCGTAGAGGCACAAAAACTTTTGGAAATAAGTTTAGAAGGATCTGTAGGTTAAAAAAGCAACTGTACCATTTAATACCATAAATATGAAGCGATTCATTGTTATAAGTTTTTTAGCCTTAACTATGGTTTCTTGCAAAAACGATAAGGAATCTAAAGAGGAAACTGCGATCATAAATAAAATAAAAGAAGACGTTCTTCCTGAAGGACAGCAACTTTTAAGAGGTGAATTCATTTACCTATCTGATGCCGCTGTGCTCACCACTAGAAACGAAATCTATGCCGTTCAAATCGATAAAAAGATGCATGAACTGGATGAAGTAGCGAAGGCGTTGAAAAAAACCGAATTTGATATGGTTCATGTGGTTATACATGGCAGTCTAAGTGCTAATCCATTAAAAGAAAAACTAGGTGAAGGATGGGATCAAATGGTAACAGTTACTAAAATTATAGAAGTAAGTCCAGCAACAAGTGCAAACGTGATTACGACTGGAAAAACAATAGATATTAAAGACGTTAAATAACAGCTATGTTACAAATAAAAGACCTTACAGCAACTATTGAAGGAAAAGAAATCCTCAATGGAATCAATCTTGAGGTAAAAGCAGGAGAAGTACACGCAATTATGGGACCTAACGGTTCTGGTAAATCCACACTTGCAAATATTATTGCAGGTCGTGACGAATATGAAGTAACTGGAGGAGAAATTACTCTAGAAGGAGAAAACATTGGAGAGTTGGATCCAGAAGAAAGAGCCCACAGGGGTATTTTTCTTTCTTTTCAATATCCCGTAGAAATTCCTGGAGTATCAGTTACTAATTTTATGAAAACCGCTATCAATGAAACCCGCAAAGCTCAGGGGAAAGATGACATGACCGCAAAAGACATGTTAAAATTGATACGTGAAAAGTCTGAAATGCTAGAAATTGACCGTAAATTTCTTTCTCGTTCTTTGAATGAAGGATTTTCTGGGGGAGAAAAGAAACGTAACGAAATATTCCAGATGGCAATGTTAGAGCCTAAACTGGCTATTCTTGATGAAACAGATTCGGGACTCGATATCGATGCCTTGCGCATCGTTGCAAATGGTGTAAATAAACTGAGAACTAAAAATAACGCTACTATTGTTATTACTCACTACCAGCGACTTCTAGAATATATCGTTCCAGACTTTGTACATGTTTTGTATAATGGTCGCATCGTGAAGTCTGGTGGCAAAGAACTTGCATTAGAACTAGAAAAACGCGGTTACGACTGGGTCAAAGAAGAAGTAGAAGCTTAAACAAATTGCTTTAGAATTACTAAAGCTAACTAAATTGCTTTTATTTTTCACTAATGAACCTTTAAGTTCGCTTTTGCGAAAGCGATAAAAAAAATAACTATGAGTTTTAAAGACCATATCCTTTCTTCTTTTATTGCCCTAGAAAATGAAGTCGATACCAATAGCTACGTACATAATTTGCGCAGTGAAGCATTGACAGATTTTGAACATCTAGGAATTCCACAACGCAGAGAAGAAGCCTATAAGTACACCTCCCTAAAGTCCTTATTCAACAAAGATTACAGCCTTTTTCCTAAAAAAGAGACTGATATTTCTTACGGAGATATTAAAAAGTACTTGGTACATCAAATCGATGCCTATCGCATTATTTTTATAGATGGTATCTACAGTTCCCATCTTTCACAAACGACTCATGATAAGTTTGACGTTTGTTTGATGTCCAGTACATTGAATGACCCTAAATATGCGCCTGTAATAGAAAACTATTACAATAAACTCGCTGCTAAAAACGGCCTCACTTCTTTGAACACCGCTTTTGCGAAAGAAGGCGCCTACATTCATATAGATAAAAATATCGCGGTAGAAAAGCCTATCGAGATTGTTTATTTCTCTACTGGTAATGAAGCCGAATTAATGATACAACCTCGCAACCTTGTTGTTGTAGGAGAAAATGCTCAGGTGCAAATTATTGAAAGACATCAAAGTCTTAACGATAATGCTGTACTGACAAACAGCGTTACAGAAATTTATGCTGATAAACGTTCCCTAGTAGACTGGTATAAAATCCAGAACGACCGTTTGAGTGCTTCATTAATTGATCATACTTTTGTAGAGCAAAAAGACAATTCTGAAGTACGTGTTCATACCTTCTCTTTCGGTGGTAAATTGACTCGTAATAATTTGAACTTTTATCAACGTGGACAGCATTGTAACTCTGTTCTTAATGGTGTTACAATTATACAAGGAAAACAACATGTAGATCATTCTACTCTTGTGCATCACACCGCTCCAAATTGTGAAAGCTTTCAAGAATACAAACAAATTTTTGACGAACGCGCCGTTGGTGTATTTCACGGTAAAGTACTCGTGGATAGAATAGCTCAAAAAATCAATGCGTACCAGCAAAATAACAATATATTAGTAAGCGATACATCTACCATCAACGCAAAACCTCAATTAGAGATTTTTGCAGATGATGTAAAATGTTCTCATGGTTGTACTATTGGCCAGCTAGATGACGAAGCCTTATTTTATATGAGAGCTCGAGGAATCCCTAAAAAGGAAGCTCGTGCTTTATTGATGTTTGCTTTTGCAAACAGCGTATTAGAAACCGTAAAAATTCCTGAAATTAAATCTCGCATTACAAAGCTTATTGCAAATAAGCTAGGGGTTGAAATTGGATTTGATTTGTAAAAACAAATAATAATTTATATAAAATACCTTGTCTTTCTCTTGACAAGGTATTTTTTTTTATTTCAATCAAGTCAACCATTGACATTTGAATAAACTACTCGTTTGTAAAATAGAATGAGCCCTGAAAAATTCACCTAACATTCTAGGTTTTGCACCAACGTCAAAGAATTGGAGATTAAATGATGGGAATGAAAAGGCAACCTGACCCGTTTTAAACCTAAGTCATCGACTACCGATTTTTGATTTTACTTCTTTACTCAATTGCAGAGCCAAAAGTTATAAATCGCGAAAGGCAACAGCAAATACCGAACCGGATCAAAATACCTAACCAAATTCAGAATGGATTCTATGAGATTAACAGCAACCCATACAGAAGCATATAAATATTAAAAATAAAACCGCAGGAAAATATTTTTGTTGCCATCAAATTTAGAAAATTACTTATAGGTGGAATAATTCCTACAAAAAATGAACTCCTATAGGCGTTTTGTTTCCAACCGCAAATTATAATTACCCTGCTTAAATAGACTTATGCGTTATACCTGCAACAGTATGCAACAGAAGTGAAGGGTCTTCAAATAAGAGTTCATAATGAATGATTTCAAGACAAAAGAAAACGCAATTAGGCCTTTAATAACTAGCACCGATTTAACATTGTCTTCACGCCTAGATCGTACCTTTGCACTATGCTAGATATTAATAAAATAAGAGCCGACTTTCCTATTCTCAAACGCGAGGTGAATGGACGTCCATTAATTTACTTTGATAATGCCGCAACTTCTCAAAAGCCTATTCAGGTTATTGAAAAGATCGTGGAATATTACACACATTACAATGCAAACATTCACCGCGGTGTTCACTCCTTGAGTCAAGAGGCAACCGATCATTTTGAAGGTGCTCGAGAAAAAGTAAGAGCCTTTTTCAATATTCCTCAGTGTAAACAAGTGATTTTTACATCGGGAAATACGCACTCTATTAATGCCGTCGCAAGTGGAGCACATGTGTTTGTCAATAAAGGAGATGAAGTTATCGTTAGTGCTGTAGAGCACCATTCCAATATCGTACCATGGCAAATGCTTTGTGAACGAGTAGGAGCAACTTTAAAAGTTATTCCTGTGTTAGATAATGGAACGTTAGATATGGATAGCTATCACCAACTGTTGAATCCTAAAACAGCTTTTGTGGTCGTAAATCATATCTCTAATGCTTTAGGGGTTACTAATCCTATAAAAGAAATCATTGCCGCAGCTCATAGACATGGAGCGATGACCCTTATAGATGGAGCGCAATCTTGCGCCCATATGAAAGTAGATGTTCAAGCTATTGATGCCGATTTCTACACCATTTCTGGTCATAAAATGTGCGGCCCCACAGGAATAGGAGTTCTTTATGGAAAAGAAGAAGCCTTAAATAGTCTACCGCCTTATCAAGGTGGAGGAGAGATGATTGATCAAGTAAGTTTTGAAAAAACAACTTATGCAGGATTACCCCATAAATTTGAAGCTGGAACACCTAACATCGCTGGTGGGATCGCTCTAGGGGCAGCTGTTGATTACCTCAACGAAATAGGTATGGAGAATATCGCTGCCTATGAAAATGAACTACTTATTTACGCAACAGAACAGATAAAAACTATTCCAGGCGCAAAAATTTACGGTGACGTAACTGACAAAGCTGCGGTTATTAGCTTTAATGTGGCGAGCCTGCATCCTTATGATATAGGTACCATAATAGATAAATTAGGCGTTGCTGTAAGGACAGGCCATCATTGTGCACAACCAGTTATGGACCGATTTGAAATTCCCGGGACCGTAAGGGCCAGCTTTGCTTTTTACAATACCAAAGAAGAAATAGATGTTATGGTACAGGCTTTGCAGCGTGCTGTAAATATGTTATCTTAACTTTGAAATTAATAAAATAGAAAAGGATGAGACTTAGGAGGGTATTATTTGTCTTAATAGCTATAGCAATAACCAGTAGTTGCAAAGAAATGGGGGAAATAAGTGGGGATTATGATATCACGATAGTAGGAACTAAGGACTATTCTGAACATGATATTACCCTAAAAATAGAAACTGGAGATAAAAATACGATTTCAGGGAACTCAGCTTGCAATCAGTACTCTGGAAGCTTTACTAACCCTAAAGAGAACCTTATAGAAATAGGAATGCTTATGGGAACAAAAATGTATTGCATGGACGTTGCCGAAGTTGAAGCAGACTATAAAAAACACTTGTCGCAAGTAGCTTCTGTAGAAGTTACTGATACAGGTATTAACCTTTTGAATAAGGCAGGAAATATAATTATAGTAGCGATTAAAAAAGATATGAAATAATGGCGAGTATTCAAGAAATTCAAGAAGAAATTGTAGACGAGTTTTCCATGTTTGACGACTGGATGCAGCGTTACGAGTACATGATAGATCTAGGTAAAAGCCTTCCGCTCATTGACGAAAGCTTGAAAACCGATGACCGCATCATCAAGGGTTGCCAGTCTAAAGTATGGGTAAATGCAGAGTTGAAAAGTAATACAATCGCTTTCACTGCAGACAGTGATGCTATTATTACTAAAGGTATAATTGCCATTCTCATAAGAGCTTGGTCGGGTCAAAAACCTGCTGACATTATCGCAGCAAATCTCAGTTTTATAGATGAGATAGGACTTAAAGAACATCTTTCTCCTACTCGAGCAAATGGACTCGTTTCCATGATCAAACAATTAAAAATGTATGCCATTGCATACCAAACTCAAATCAACTAAGATGGAAGAAATCAACGGACAAGAAATAGGAGAAAAGGTCGTAAAAGTCTTGAAGAGTATTTACGATCCAGAGATACCAGTAGATATTTATGAACTGGGATTGATCTACGACGTTATGGTAAGCAGCGACGGTGACGTGAAAATTCTGATGACACTTACTTCGCCTAATTGCCCTGTGGC
>NZ_JBLIGN010000041.1:0-23925 GCF_047636915.1 Nonlabens sp.
AACTATGTTTGCCTGGCGTTATTGATAAAACCAGATACGAAATCATCATAGAAAACCACATTTGGGAAATAGACATTTTCCACGGAGAAAACAACGGACTCCTCCTTGCTGAAATTGAACTGCAATCGGAAACAGAACAATTCTCAAAACCAGAATGGCTGGACAAAGAAGTGACTGGCGACGTAAGGTATTACAATTCTTATATTAGTGAAAATCCTTTTTGTAGTTGGTAACAGCCCTTTAATTTGTTCCAAGCTCTTCGTATTGTACCAAATGGATTTCCAAATGATTGATTATAAATTTGAAATACATCTTCTTTAGATGCTATAGAAAATAGAGATATAGCCTGAATTATGGTTCTATTTTATAGGGAAGTATAAAGGAAATAGAAACGAATTTAATCCGCCATTTTGATGTTTAAGTGTTTTTCCTCTTGTGAAAAACATATTGAAAATAATAATAAATAAGGCAGTGATGAGTAGTGAATAGTTCTTTTTCATTTGACAATAAGTTATGTAGCAAGTCAAACATAATTCATGGAACTACACAAATAATAATTTAGAAGCGAACATCAACAGTGTTTAATAGTTGATAACTAAGTGTTAACGCAATTAGTTGGAGTACTGTTCCCTCTGCTTTTTTTTTAAAATACCATCATTCAAAAACCACATAAATCCTAACATCATTACCTTCTTCATCTACTGCGGTAATAAGGTGTTTTCCTTTTTTCCCTTCTATAGCGAGCTCATGAAAATTCTTTGTTGCGCCTATAAACGCATCGTCCATATACCAAAATACCTGAGCGTCACTTTTCTTATGAGCAATCTCAAAAATGGCAGTATTTTGCACCCCTTCTACATTTTTAGTCAGCGTGATCGTGGTGTTGTGTTTTGGTTGTATAAATCGCATCAGATCTTCTGTGGATGGAGAGCAGTCTTCTCGGTATTCTGGCAAGGCTTTATAAGCAGGATTTGATCTTGTATAGTAATAAGACATCACTGGCGGCAGCGTGAACCAAGATTGAGTCACTATTTGTGATGCCGGCTCACAGTCGGCATTTACCTGGTAGGTTTTTGTAGGGTCTAAGTGAATGGACTTATGGAAAGGACATGAAGCAAACTTCTCTCCTACTGTTGGAATGTACTGGCTTATAGACGTACACAATGGCGTAGCGAGATAGCCTGATTGTGTACAGGTTTGTACCTGAATGAGGTCATCATAAGGCGGCGCAAACCAGTTGTATGTAGGTAATCGATTGAACAGATCAAAAAGTACGGGTGCGGCGCTGTCTATTCCTGTCATATCGGCACGTCCTTCACCGTCGGCATTTCCTGTCCAGACGCCTATGATGTATTTAGACGTCACACCTATCGCCCATGCATCACGGTTTCCAAAACTTGTTCCCGTTTTCCAGGCGATCTCTCGGTCCGGGTTAAAAAAGTGCCAGATCTCTTCTCCTTCTGGTCGGTTGACTTTTTTCATGGCTTCAAAAGTGTGGTAAATGCTTCCTGCTCCATAAATGGATGGTTCCAGAGACCAATTTATTTCTCTATTGCTTGATTTTTGTTCCGCTTTCGCGAAAGCGGAAACTTGATAATTCTCATTGCTCCAACTACTATCGAGATAACTCAAATGATTCATCACCTCCGGATCGTACTGACTGCTATTTTCTGTATAAAGCTCCAGTGTTTTGGCCATTCCTAGATAGGCACGACTCATGTCCCAAAGGCTGCTTTCTCCACCACCTATGATTAGACTAAGCCCGTAAGTAGCCGCACCACGATTGATATGAGTGAGTTTTAAATCCTGCAACTTGCTGTAAAATCTAGGAACGGTATGCTCGCGCAACATGCGCACAGCAGGCACATTGAGCGATCGCGATAAAGCCTGGGAAGCAGGAATAGCGCCGGCATACCTTTTATCGTAATTCTCTGTAGAAAAACCGTCTATTACAGTAGGCGTATCCTTTACAAGACTGTGGGGCAGCAACTCTCCATCATCTAGCATTGCTGCATATAAGAAAGGTTTTAAGACACTACCAGTAGACCGTGGAGCCAGGATAATATCTACGTCTTTACTGTGCTCTTTAGTGGTAGGCGCATTACCTACATAAGCAGCAACAGATTGGGTTTCTACATCTAGAACTAGCATGGCAAGGTTATTCACGCCATTTTGTTTTAAAATATGATGATGATTTTTTACAATGCGGCTCACCGTTTCCTGCATCTCATAATCAATACTGGTACGTAGTTTTTGAGTACCGTATTCTTTATGGGCTCTTTGTAATAAATGCGGTGCCAGTTGTGGTACTCTAAAATCTTGAGTCGGCACATTTTCTAAAATAGCGAGTTCATAATCCATCGCTGTAATGATGTTTCCTTCTTTCAGCTTGAGCAACACTTGATCTCGTTTTTCTTGGAGCAGGCTTTCCCTTTTTCCCGGATAAACCAGTCCTGGAGCATTAGGTAACACAGCCAGTGTAGCACTTTCGGCCCAGCTGAGTTCGATGGGTTTTCTTCCATAATAACGCCAAGCTGCCATATCCAGACCGACCACATTACCACCATAAGGTGCATGAGAAACATACAATTCAAGAATCTCTTCTTTAGAAAGGCGAAACTCTAGTCTTGTGGCCCAAATCAACTCGATAAATTTCTCGTAATATTTACGGTCTTTTTTACGGGACATCCTAATGACTTGCTGAGTGATCGTACTTCCTCCACGTACTACTTTCCCTGCCGAAATATTATCAGCCAATGCCTTTCCTATAGCCACTGGATTGAATCCTGGGTGGTTATAAAAATAAGCATCTTCATATTGCAACACACATTGTTTGTAGCGGTAAGGCACGCTATCCACAGCAGGAAATCGCCATTGCCCATCTTTGGCAATATGGGCGTCGAGCAACCTGCCGTCCTTACTTTCTATAACCGTAGAATAAGGAACTTCAAATAAAACATCTGGTAAACACAGCACATACCAAACGAGCAATACCGTCAGTATGCTGAGTTTTATTTTGTGTTTGTAGAGGTTTTTTTTCAATCTAATTTTGACAATTCTTAGTGTTTAAAGAACGTGAAAATCGATGGATATTTTATCATATGAGTCGTAATTAATTATGCGCTCTATGATAGTTAGCCAGAGAATTAGGATATCGATTATTTGCCTGTACCGAGAATCCTCCTATTAAATTTGCTTGCGAATTAAGTTTTTCAACTGCTCTTAGAAACCTACATGCCCATTATTTGTCTTGGCCTATTTTGTTGCTGTCGATACGATCAAATACTATTCTCCAAATGACCATCGAAAATAGCGGTATACCCCGCCAACCATCAGACGCAAACACCCATTGTCCTTACTTCGAATCCTCAGCGCAAGTCGGACATTTCTCTTTAGGGAAAGCTACAAAACACTTGAGATGATCCTCTTTCCTAAATTCTTCTCATTCTCCTCAAAAACTGGACTTTCTAATCCAAACTCTATCGCCGCTTTTTGATAATAGTCCTGACGACTTTTATGAGGTTCACTTACCGCATGAACTACTGGTACATCAAGTTTGCCTGCGATCAGTTTTAAAATCAAGGAATTCACATGATCTCGTGTTACCAAATTTACTGGAGCTTCTGGATTTTTAACACCACTTCTACTGGCGAGCATTTTTATAGGATGGCGATCACCACCTATTAAGCCGCAGGGCCTGATGATGTTGGATTGACTTGACATCTCTTGAATGACTAGCTCTGCAGCGATGATTTTCTTGCCGTTGTCACTTGTCGCATTTGGAATAGAATTCTCGTCATACGAAGGAATATCTTCTAGATCTTCAAAAACAGAAGTAGAAGAAATAAACAGCACTTTATTCACTTGATAAGCTTGAACAAATCTCATAAAAAGTTGGATCCTAGAGGCAAAGTCACTTTTTGGATTTTTGCGTAATCCTGGCGGTATGTCAATAACTAAAACGTCTAATCCTTCCAGAAAGCCTTGAACATCTCCATAGATTTTATCTTCTTGAAGATCTATTTCAAAGCCTTGAATTCCATTTGCTGATAGTTGAAGTAACTTTTCAGCATTCCTGGAAGTTCCTCTTACTTCACCACCTTGTTTTTTTAATTTTAAAGCAAGATCATATCCCAACCAGCCGCATCCTAAGATTCCTATATGTTTATTCATAACTAGTATCAGGTAAGGACTCCACTCCTGTTTCTTTTCTTTCAATAAGTAACCTTTTTGATAGTACCACCGTTCTTTTTCTAAGTACCGCATCATTTAATACAAACGGCATGGACATTTGATCCAGCGGTCGCTTGCTGACCTGCATTTCTTTTTGATCTAATAAATCAAAAGATGCCGCATAAATAATCAGTTCTGGTTCTACACCAGCGTCAAAAGTCATTTCCATTTCCAAAGCTTGGTTATCACTCACATAATAACTAAACATGCGATTTCCCCATCTCCTGCCGAATGGTTTTTTAGTCGTACCTGTAGCCTCTATTTCAAGGGCGTTTACCTCGGCTTTTTCAAATATGTATTTTGAATTTGCAAAGACTTCATACCGGTGCACCACACTTTCACTAGTTACTCTAAATCTAACTGTCCGCAACTCATTTGTAGCGGTGTCGGTTAAGACCTCAACTTTAATTTCAGCCAATTCTTTATAGTCAGTTTTTGTCGCATAGGAGAATCCTGTACCGTATTTAGAATCGATCGAGTTTTCGTTTAATTTGTTTGCCTGTTCTGGCTCATCGCCCAATTTGTCCTTGGTCCAGTCCGATAATGCTTTGTCATAAGTTGCCCATTGTGCTGTTTTTGTATCTTGATTTTGCACATAAATCAAGCTGGTAGGTTTGGGTTGGTTGGGTGAGAATTCCGCTTTCGCGAAAGCGAAACACAAACAAATAACAGTAACCATCAACGAGCCATATGCCAGCACTCCTTTCTTGCGATAATGTCCCAAAATAGGAATCAGCAAACCAAATAAAAGTGTGCTCAATACTGCTGCTACAAATAAGATACTCATCCCTAATGCTACTGGAAATGCTTTTATAAAAGGAGCAAAAATAAATATAGCAGGAACAGCGAGTAGTAATAATGGAATATAACTAGGTCGTTTTTGATACACATTGAGCCATAACATGATCAAACCAGCTAATACTGGTACCACAAAGAACCCTGCGCCGCCTAGGTAAATATCTGGGATCAAACCTCCTGTCCCTACTGGAAAAGCAATCGCTAAAGAAATAATCCACAATAAAAATAAAGGCGCCACACTCCAACTAGCAATGCGGTCTTTGTGATAAAATTTATGATACAAGAAAAAGCAAATAGTTACAGCAGCAAATGCCGAAGCGGCAATCAACCAATACCCATTATATGGAAATACAGGATTTATATCCAGATAAAATTCATTGGATTTTATAGCGTCCCAACCGTATTTACTCAACAAATAACCGATTGCTAAACTTCCTAAAAACGGCACAAAACCGCCTAACATATGTTTTAAAATAATGCGTCTTTTATGGATCCCATACATGACGATAAATAAGAGTAATAAACCACTTATAATAATAATAGCCGCTAACCAGCTGAATGGAAAACTAAGCATTTTCACCAAAGGCATCGGAAAATATACGAGGTCATCTCCTGGATCTACCATCACGCGATCTGTCATGTCTAAATCGCTAAAATGAGATAACAAGGGCATCAAATAAGAGCCTTGATGCGCTAGCGTATTGCGATCCAACCGTTCATACGTATCCATCTCTGTATGGTAATCAAAATGATCTCCTATAAAAGCAAAATTAAGTCCGTTGATATTCCCGTCTTCTTTAAAAACAGTAAGATCTGTAGTATTAGGAATCATTTGATAAATGCTATAAGCCAGAGAGTTTGCAACAGGATATTCCGTTCCCGCAGCCATAAACTCTTGGATAATCTTGCGATTACCGCCATTAGTTTCTACCAACACGTAACTAGGACCACCGCTACCACGAGCTTCAAAATTGAGTACAAAACCTATATTCTTTGCCCAAGGATGATTTTTTACAAAAAGACGGGCTCCATTGAGTCCTAATTCCTCACCATCAGTAATACAAATAATAATATCATTTTTAGGCTGTTCGTTTTGGGCGAGAAATGCTCGTACTCCTTCCAGAATAGTCGCCACGCCACTAGCTGCATCACTAGCTCCTTTACTAGAATGTGGATCGCTATCATAATGACTCAATAATACCAAGGCCTTGTTATCTGGCTGCGACCCTTTTATACGGGCAAGAATATTTTCTGGCTGAGACAGATTTCCATTGCGGCTGATGTCGTAGCCTTTTTGAACAGCAACGTTCAACCCCATTTTTTTTAGCTCTTCACTTATATAACCTCTAACTTCGTTATGCGCTTTACTGCCTACATAATGAGGTTTTAACGACACCGCCTTGACATGTTGTAATGCTCTAGCAGTAGACCATTCTGTAGCTGTTAAATTTTCTTTTACATCAGAAGATGGGGTCTGACTGTGAAAAGCATACCAGATCATTAAAATAATGACGAGAAATGATGCAGCAGATGTGATGTGAGATTTAGGCCTCATGATGGTGGCTTTTTTGGGAATGGAAAGTTAAACAAAATGAATTTGAAATTAAACTCGGCGGTAGGTTTACTAGACAATAAACAACCGAATCAAAATAGAACCTTCAAGAATCGCAAAGTGATCCACTTTAAGCGATGTTCCAACATCATAAAATATATACAAAGTTGGATCTAATAAGTCAAATCTATGGTTCATTTAAGAAAGGAGCTTCTAGAATAGCATAGAATTTATTCAAAAAGCCAGAGCATTTCCGTTTTTTTAAAGATGCCGTGCTGACTGAAGTAGAAAAGAATTTAAACACCATCTTAACTAAGCTAAAACAGCAACCAATGGATTTTTAAACTTTGAGTCAGCGATTTCTTTGACACTAGTCATTTCTAAAATACCTTCCTAAATTCCCAACAGATCTTTACAATATGTATTGTCTATTGGACAAGATCTAAGGCCGTGTTTTTTTTTTGGGAAATCACTAAAAACTAAATTAAAAATATCGACTTAGCGGTTGTTTCCGTTTCGTTTAAGTGGGGTAACGGAAACTAATATTTTCCCGCTGCTCCATTCTCAAATTCTCAATTAAAATCTTACCTTTGAAGCTTATCAAAAAGACAACTTGAGATTCAATCCAAAAGACATAGAAACGGCTCAACTTCATGGCATTATGCTAGGAGCTGTGCAACCTAGACCTATCGCTTTTGCCAGCACTATTGATGCAAATGGCAAGGTAAACCTATCACCCTACTCGTTTTTTAATGTCTTTAGTGCAAATCCGCCAGTGATGATATTTTCTCCTGCACGCCGTGTCCGCAATAATACGGTAAAGCATACCTTATTGAATGCACAAGCTACTGGAGAAGTGGTGATCAACATTGTAAATTATGACATTGTTCAACAAATGTCATTATCCAGCACGGAATATGCTGAAGGTGTAAATGAATTTGAAAAAGCGGGTCTTACAGAGGTGAAAAGTGATATCGTGGCGCCACCTCGTGTCGCCGAAAGTCCGGTGCAGTTTGAGTGTATCGTAAAAGAAATCATAGAGCTGGGTCAAGAAGGTGGCGCTGGTAACCTCATCATTTGTGAAGTGGTTATGGTGCATGTGAATGACAATGTGCTAGACGAGCACAATAAGATCGATCCTTTTAAGATCGATACCGTTGCCAGAATGGGCGGCGACTGGTACTGCCGTTCTAAAGATGCTATGTTTGAGGTGGCAAAACCTTTATCAAAACTGGGCGTAGGCGTGGATGCGCTTCCAGAACATGCCAGAAATAGCGATATTCTGACAGGAAATGACCTTGGTAAACTAGGGAATGTAGAACGAGTACCGGAGCAGGAAGAAGTGGTAGCTTTTGCAAAAGCAGAACACCTATTCAACCTCTCCACAACAGATAAACACAACAGAGCCAAAGAGCTCATCGCAAAAGGGGAAACCCTAAGGGCGTGGAACTATTTATTATTATAAGCTATGGAAATACTAGGAAAAATCAAACTAATAGGAGAAACCAAAACATTCGGTGCAAATGGTTTCCAGAAACGTGAAATGGTAGTTACTACCGAAGAGCAATATCCACAACACATCATGATAGAATTTGTGCAGGATAAAGCAGGTTTACTGGATGCATTTGCAGTAGGCGAGCCTGTAAAAATCGGAATCAATATTAGAGGTCGTGAATGGCAATCGCCACAAGGAGAGACAAAATACTTCAACTCTATCGCAGGATGGAGAATTGAAAAAGCAGGCGCAGCAGCACCGGCTGGAACTCCAGAAGTGCCGCCCTTTGACGAATATGAACCTGTATCCAACACAAAAAGCGAAGATCACGACGATCTCCCTTTTTAAAAAAAATCTTTTGTAAAGCGATGGTCTAAAAGTCTTTATGGCGCAGGGCTAATATGGATCTGTAAAAGCTCTTGACACTTAGTTAGAGAAATAAATCCAATACTGGATAAACTCAGAGCGACAAAATATTTTAACCAAGCAGCAGAATAATTTCTTGCTGCTTTTTTTTGTTTTGATCTTGAGATTAATGGATTCTGAAAAGGCTTATTAGTTGCTGAATAAACTACAATAGCAGTTCTCTTTTTATTCTAATTTTCTAGCAACCCATTTTTCAGCAGCAAAAAGTATTCAAACGCTAAGTTGATTAGTATTGTCATCACAAAATATTTGGTGACAGAGGGCTAGAAAAATTGAAGAGAAAGATGCCTCTAAATTTGTCTGGAATCCAAGATGGACTAGATGTCTAAACATGCCGATACTACTAATGGACGCTCTGCAAACTTGCAACAGCTGTTTTGGTTCCAATCTAAAGTACCCGTTGCCGTTTTCCAGCAGGACCAGCCCATGAATAGGCTGTGTATCTATTTGTTTTGTTTCGCATAAAACTTGACTCTCCTATGTTTTGCTATATAAATAAAGTAGAGGCCTACTTTATAAGGGATCCGTTGGTAGATTCTTATAGAGTTTTGAAATAAACATAAGGTTTCAAAATATCAGAAACATAAAAAATCCCGACTTTCTCAAGATCAGGATTTTCATTTTTAATTGGTTGACCTTCAAACAAACTCAAAAAAAAAGCAATGATGAAAATAAATTTAAATCTGAAGACCATTCAAATATTGTTAATTTTGAGGGCTTTTCCTAACTTAATTCACTTTTTCTATTGTATTTATTAGATAAATCTTTAATTTTTCCTGATCCGAGTACGGCTCCAAATCATGGCCTTGCTGCTATAGGCGGTGATTTGAGCTTAGAACGATTGCTTCTTGCTTATAATTCTGGCTTCTTCCCTTGGTACAATGATGGGGAACCTATTTGCTGGTGGAGTCCAGATCCTCGAATGGTTTTTGATCTTACCGCTGCAAATCCCATGCGTATTACAAAATCCATGCGCCAAAGCAAACGCAATCGTGGTTATGAAATACGAGAAAACACTTGTTTCAAGGAGGTAATGCAGCACTGTGGTAAAGTAAAACGCAATGATCAAGATGGCACCTGGATCAATGAAGAAATGCTGGAGGCATATGCACGACTCCATGAATCTGGTTATGCAAAAAGTATTGAAGTCTTTAAAGACAATGAACTTGTAGGTGGCTTATACGGTATAGATTTAAAAGACAAAGGGGTTTTTTGCGGTGAAAGTATGTTCTCACTGGCTACAGATGCGAGTAAAATCGCTTTTATGTATCTGACAGAAAAGCTACAAGGTCTCAATTACCAACTTATAGACGCTCAAGTTTATAATGATCATTTAGATAGGTTAGGCGCCGTGGAGATAGAACGAAAAGTATTTTTGAGTTATTTAGATTAGAGATAAGTATCAGGCTTTATTGACATGAACAAAACGTGCCACGATACATAATTTGCGTATTGGCTTATAAAAAATCTTCTATAACAAGCTATTGAGAGTTGATAATACCCAAGAAGATGATAAATGCTACTGCCATTTAAGAGTATGTAAGTTCCTTTAAAGATCAAAGAGAATAATAAACTCCAAAATTCAAAAATAACAAGCGCTCTGTGCCAGCTATAAAATTCTCAAATCTGTATTGTATAACCAAGTGTAATCGCAATTTGCTATGAAACTTTCTTCTTATTTCTAAAGAGAGTCATTGGTCATAATCAGGACTCCTAACAGACTCAGCAATGAAGATTGTTTCTAGACTGGCAATGAGGTAAAATTCTGATGCATCTGTTGCAAATCCGTTTAAGGGCAGAGAACTGGAGAATAGATAACGCCATCTGTGCGTGGTGCGTTCACCTCTACATCGCTAGTCCCGTCTTACGCGATGCGCAATTTTTAAAGCATTGTATTTTCTAGTGTATACCTATTGCTCTGCAAGCCGCACTTCTTCAAGTTTGGAATCATCAAACAATTCTCTGTACATAACTCCTACTCCTATTTGAGAATAGAACCCCATTTCATGACTAGCAAATTGGGCTGCCTGAATATGCAATGCTTTAAAAGAATCTCCGTGTTGCTGCGCTGCTCTATAACGCTGTTAAAAGTCCATCGGCTGCCAGTGTCCCAAGAACCATTTAAGGCAGGTTGCACGAGCACATCATCTACATTTTGAGAAAATGCAAAACCAGGTACCGGCAGTAACAAAACAATTCTAGAACAATAAGAAGTCATATTCCAGTCTTTTTACGTCGCGTTGACTTATAAATGATCCGTTCTTATCAAAAAGATATTCTTTACTGTAAATTTTATACTTGTCTTTAAAAGCGACGATTACCTCAAAATTATCAAAGTCTTTGTGGGCTATTTTTTCTTTTATTTGTGTCGCAATTTGATCTCCAGCTACGTACTGTTCTTGCACTTTCTCTATGCGGTACTTTCGTACCACAGTATCCAGTGTTTTATTTATTTTACTCCGAGCTTTTTTAGATATTTTTATTTTACGAGAATCTATTTCTACATCTTCTAAGACTCCCTTTAAATCAAATACTATACTGTATTTGCGGTCTTGGTACTTCCGTTTTGCCTCGCAGCTTATTTTATCGCCATCCGTTTCCCTATAATAAATTACTTTTTTACGAGCATACCCAATTTCGTTTACTGTTTCGGCTACATTTTTCGGAAAAAGAGCTGCTGCTATTTTCTCTTCTTGTTCTAATTTTTGCTCGGACTGTGCTTTTGTAAATTCCGCTTTTGCGAAAGCGATAACGCAACAAATCTATACTGATTTATACTTCATCATATCTAAAACAATTTACTTCGTGGTCGTTTATCATACCGGTTGCCTGCATAAAGGCATATACCGTCGTTGGGCCTACAAATTTAAACCCTCGTTTCTTAAGATCCTTAGAAATCTGTTCTGATAATTCTGTGTTTACAGGGGATTCTCTATAATTTACAACTCGGTTTTTAATAGGTTTTCCATCTACATAACCCCATATAAACTCAGAAAAGCTACCGTGCTCTTTTTGGATTTCTAAAAACAACTGTGCATTTGTAACGATGGATTTTACTTTTAATTTATGGCGTATAATTCCTTTATTCTGTAGTAATTCTTCTTGTTTGTCGGGATGATATCCAGCAATTTTATGGATGTCAAATTGATCCAGCGCGTCAAAATAATTTTGCCTCTTACGCAGAATAGTAATCCAGCTCAATCCTGCTTGCATGGTTTCTAGAATCAAAAATTCAAATAGCGTCTGATCATCATAAACTGGTTTCCCCCATTCTTGATCGTGATACGATTCATAAAGATCATCCCCCAGACACCAACCACATTTATTTATTTTCATGACTTAAAATTACTGCTCTTTATCTATATTCTGTGATGTAGCATCCACTTTTTCTGTTGGCTACAAATCATTCTTTAAAATTTATATGTCCGCTCTGAATCGCCCCTTAATAGTCCTGTGCAATTCAAAAGGTCTTTGTTTAAGTTAAAAAGCTCTAAATTTAGCTGGAACATAAAAAATTGAAACAAATTCATTATGAAATACTTCTTATTCATCCTTTTGGTTGTTGTATTCTACAGTTGCGCCACTAAAAAAACAGTTAACATTCCAGATGTAGAACAATCTATTGATGCCTGGCATCTAGCAGCTGCGCAGGCCAACTTTGAGAATTATTTTGATCTTATGACAGACGAGGGTATTTTTATAGGTACCGATGCGACCGAAAACTGGAAGCTTGCTGAATTCAAAGCTTTTTCAAAACCTTATTTTGACACCGGTAAAGCTTGGTCTTTTACCTCGCTAGAACGCCATGTGTATGCACAGAATGAAATTGTTTATTTTGACGAATTACTAGATACTCAAATGGGAATATGTCGCGGCAGTGGCGTTATGAAAATGCAAAATGGAACGTGGAAAATAGCACATTATGTACTTTCTATAGCGGTGCCTAATGATAACGTGACCTCACTTACCCAAATGAAAAAAGAATGGGATCAAAACTACATGAAGGAATTACGAGCTCAATAAAACGTTACTCCCCACCACTTATTTTATTATTATGAAAAACCTACTCACCTTACTAATTTTTTCCTTTTGCGTCTCGAGCTTCGCACAGAAAAAAGTCCTCACTCACGCCGACTATGATTTATGGAAACGTACCGCTACCAAACCTGAAATTTCCCCTAGTGGTCATCTCGTTGCCGTCAGTGTAGTTACTTCAACCGAAGCTGGAGACGGTTATCTAGAAATTTACAACATAGCAAATGATACCAAACATACTTTTTTCAATGGAGTGAATCCGCAAATAAGTGCCGATGAAGACTACATCTATTTTCTTCAAAAGCCTCCATATGAAAAGCTCAGAAAAGAAAAAAAGGATGAAGTAGCTAAGGAAAAACAATCCAAAGATACTTTTATGGTGTATGAGGTTGCCTCTGGAACTATAATAGATTCTATTCAAAGAGTAAAAAAATATACCTCAAGCGATAAGCGCAATGAGTTTTTAATTGTAGAAAAATACAAAGACCTCAAGCCTGAAAATAAAAACGACTCCACAACGGTAAAAGAGACCTCTTTAAAAGAAATTAAAAAAGATAAGAAACGTCGTTTAAAAAAGGAGAGCAAAGAGCGAGAAAAAAAAGCTAAAGAAAGCAAAGAACCAGCAGATAAAAGAAATAAAATTGATTATACCAAAGAAGATTACTTAATCGTATATCAACCTGTTTCTAGAACAAGAGATCGCATTGACAGTTTTAAAGATTACGAAATGCCTAGAGAAGGAACTGGCTTTATCTATTCTCGTAAGCAAGGAAAAAAGAAAAAAGATCAGGGTGTTTATTACTACGATTCTAGCACAAGAACTTCAAAAACTTTATTAGAGAATGCCTGGCGTTATAAAGATCTTTCTATAGATAAGTATGGAAAGCAACTGGCTTATAAAGTAGCGATGGACAGTGCCCAAATAGATTCTCTCAAATTTGAATTGTATTATCAAAAAGATCTGAATTCCTTCACAAGACAATTGGGTTATGGAGAAAGCAACATCAAAGACGGCTGGAAATTAACAGAAAAAAGAAAGGCTGCCTTTTCAGAAAACGGAAAACGCTTGTTATTCTACATACAGCCTAAAATGGAATACACCATGGACACGACTTTAATGGAAGATGAGATTGCTCAAGTAGATGTATGGAATTACAAAGACCGCATGACACAACCAGAACAAAAAACGCGTATGTCAAGTCTCGAGCGCCAGTCAGCTACTGTCATTTGGGATACAGAGAAAGGAACAGCAAAGTTTCTCAACGATTATGATGTGCAAGACACAGAATGGGATGATGATAGTGAAGGAAATTATATTATTTACACCAACAATGATAAATATGATATCTCTAGATCATGGGAATATCCGTGGAGAGCTGATTATCTAGTAGAGAACCTTACCACACGAAGTACGAAATTCATTATCAATAACTCTGGAAGTTCGCCTATCAGAAACCCTAAAAACACACACGCTGTCTACTTCAATTATGACACCCAAGATTGGCACATGATGAATCTAGAAACCCAAATAGGTAAAAACCTGACTAAGTTTCTACAGGTGAGTTTTGCAGACGAAGATGATGATCATCCTGCGCTAGCAGACGATCACGGTTTTGGAGGTTTTGATAAAGACGGCTTCGCACTTGTGTTTGATAAGTACGATGTTTGGAAACTAGATGTTACTGGTGTTTTAGAACCAAAAAACATCACAAAAACAGGTCGCCAAAATAAAATTACTTATCGCACAGAAAATTTAGAGAAAGAAAACAGTGATCTAGTTACATATTTTGATGGTAAATTATTGCTTTCTGCCTTTGATCATGGCACAAAAGCAAACTCGTTAATGATGTTAGGCACGAATGGTATCGAACCTTTATATGAGGTGACAGATCGCAATATTTCCGCTTTCGCAAAAGCAGAAAAAACAGATGCTTTATTGATTATTTCTGAAAATTTTAAAGATTATCCAGACGTAGAATACCTCACCCCAACGTTTAAAAAGCCACTGACAGATATGAATCCGCAGGAGAAGGATTTTAAATGGGGAACCGTAGAGTTGTTTCAATGGAATGCCTATGATGGAGTTCCACTGGAAGGGTTGATTTACAAACCAGAAGATTTTGATCCCCAGAAAAAATATCCCATGATTGTTTATTTCTATGAAAAATACGCTGACAGATTACACAGTTACAGAGCGCCATTACCTAGCGCAAGTACGGTAAACTTTACTTATCTAACGAGTAATGATTATGTGGTTTTTGTGCCAGACATTGTTTATAAAGACGGCCATCCTGGACAGAGTGCTTACAACTGCATTGTTTCAGGGACAGAAGCAGTAGAGAAATTGGGTTATGTAGATTCTAATAAGATGGCTTTACAAGGTCAAAGTTGGGGTGGGTACCAAACGGCTTATCTAGTTACTGTAACTAATAAATATGCTGCTGCTATGGCTGGAGCGCCAGTTTCTAACATGACGAGTGCTTATGGAGGCATACGTTGGGGAAGTGGTTTGAGCAGGGCTTTTCAATATGAGAAAACACAAACTAGAATAGGAAAAAATCTTTGGGATGGACTGGACTTATATATAGAAAACTCTCCTCTATTTCATATTCCAAAAATAGAAACCCCTTTATTAATGATGCATAATGATGAAGATGGGGCCGTGCCTTATTATCAGGGTATTGAAATGTTTATGGGAATGCGCAGGTGGAACAAACCGTCCTGGCTATTGGTTTATAATGAGGAAGCACATAACCTTAGGAAAATGAAAAACAAGCGAGATCTTTCTGTACGAATGATGCAATTCTTTGATCATTATTTGAAGAATGAACCAGCTCCATTATGGATGACGGAAGGTGTATCAAGAGACAAAAAAGGAAAACAAACCGGGTATGAATTCTCGAGGGAGAAAACCGTAAAGAAGTAAGTTGTGCGATTGACAATTTGAATTTACTGGTATAAAGCGTTCTCTTTTCTTAGGTCTCGACAGGGAAATAAAAAGAAGCTATTGTTGTTTAATTCAACACAAATTCAAGGCTCTATTCCTTTTATTTACACATACAGAAGCTTCTAGATTTCATTTCACAGGTATACTTTTCACCCGTATTTCAAATTTATCATCGATTAAAAACAAGTTTTGTTGAACGTAACTGCCTTTATAAGAATCTAAGGCCGCACAAATTATTTTTTTGATGATCTGTTATGAGTTTGTGATAAACGGTCGTTATATTGCTTCTCTTTAATATTTATAACTATGAAAAAGCTTTTAACCTTTTTATTGTTGCTTACTGGCGCTACGTCAATGGCTCAGTTTGGAACAGATGCCCCATGGATGCAAGAATTAATGCTTCGTAAAAATGGTATTCCACTGACTTACGAGGAAATCAAAGCTGCTGGAGATAAGTACTGGGAAGTACATGATAAAGATGCTAGAGGTAGTGGATACAAACCTTTTATGCGATGGGTAGACCGGTCCGAAGCTTATGTAAAGGCAGACGGTACTTTGCAATCTGCTTTAGGTGTTCAAAACGAACTCGACAAAAATCTATTAAAAAATAGTGGCGTAGACAACTCTAATTGGATTCCAGCAGGGCCGTTCACTTACAGACCAACTGGCTCCTGGTCTCCTGGTCAAGGTCGAGTAAATACTTTAGTGGTAGACCCTAATAATTCAAACACCTATTATATGGGCACTCCTAGCGGTGGCGCCTGGAAGTCTACTGATGCAGGTGCCACTTGGAATCCATTAACGGACTTTCTCTCTCAAATAGGAACTAGTGCCATTGCGATAGATCCTAATAATTCTAATATTGTTTATATAGGAACTGGTGACGATGATGCAGGCGATACCGATAGCATTGGGATGCTCAAGTCAACCGATGCCGGAGCAACTTTCAACTCTACCGGTCTATCTTTTACTCGTGGAGGAAACATTAGTGAAATCTATATAGACCCAACTAATAGTAACAATATATTTATTTCATCGAGTAATGGGTTTTACCGTTCTACAAACGCTGGTGCCAGTGTGACCAGAACATTTAATGCCAACGTAAAAGACATTAAAATTAAACCTGGGGATCCTAATACCATATACCTGTCTACAAACTCTAACTTTTATCGGTCCACGAATAAAGGTATTTCATGGACTCCAATCGATTCTGGACTACCTGCCAACCAAGGTAGATCTGTTATAGGAGTTACTCCTGCAAATCCAAATTATGTGTATCTCCTAATTATAGACAGCAATAACGATCTTGTGGGTATCTATCGATCCTCTAACAGCGGAACTTCTTTTACAAAAAGAGATACAGGGACAGATATTTTAGAAAGCACACAAGGCTGGTATGATCTTGCATTAGAAGTTTCTCCCACAAATGCAGAAACCATCTACACAGGATGTCTCAATGTATGGAAGTCTACTTTTGGTGGTGCTTCATTTACAAAAATAAACAGCTGGAGTAATAGCTCACAAGCTTCTTATACTCATGCAGATATTCATCAAATCAGACAGTTTGGAAATGAACTATTTGTACTCTCTGACGGTGGGGTTTACAGAAGCACTAACAACGCAGGAAGCTTTACTGATTTAACTTCAACTGCTCAAATAGGACAGTTTTATAGAATAGCCGTAGGAACACAGTCTAGTACAAACATTGCTGGTGGATTGCAAGATAATGGCGGTTTTTCAAGAAGTGCAGGCTCTTGGAAAAATTATTATGGCGCTGATGGCATGGAAGCTGGAATAGATCCTAATAACCCTGACATTAGATACGGTTTCACGCAACGTGGTGGTGGTCTTTATTTTACCACAAATGGGGGGAATAGTCGCTCTTCTAGCATAAATGGTCCAGAACAAGGAAATTGGATCACTCCCATGAAAACCGATAGTCAAGGAGTTATTTATGCGGGTTATAGCCGCCTATATAAAGTAGGAGGCAGCTCTTTTAATAGTGTCTCTCCAGCATTTACTTCTAATATTGATGTGCTAGAAATAGATCCTAACAATGATGCTATAATTTATGTGGCAGTAAATGGAACTTTGCACAAAAGTTTTGACGCTGGTGTAAGCTTTGCGACTGTTTTTAACTTTCCTGAAAATATCTCCGCCATAGAAATAAATTCAAACGATAGTTCTATAGTATATGCCGCCACAAGATTTTCAAATGGCCGGGTCTATAAAAGTACGAACCAAGGAGCTTCATTTACGGACATAACAAGTAATCTTCCTGGTCTAGGTAAAAACACCTTAGCGCACCAAGGATTAAGTGTAGATGAGCCTTTATTTGTAGGAACTACTGTTGGAATATACCGATATAATGAAAGTTCTGGATTGTGGAATACATTTAGCAACAACTTACCTAATGTAAATATTAGAGACTTAGAGATCAACACAAATGATAACACATTAACTGCTGGAACTTATGGTAGAGGCATATGGCAAACCGCCATTAACCGCGTTGCTCCTAGCACTGATTTAAATTTAGTTGAACTTCAAACTAATGGTGGTGAGATAACTTGTGGCAATAATAGCATCAGCATCCTTGTAGAAAATGCTGGAATGACAACCATTAATACTATTGATCTATACTACAGCATTGATGGAGGAACAAGTGTTTTGCAGCAAAACACTGTCTCCATAGCTCCACAAAGCACTACTAGCATCGATCTCACAGGACTTAATTTAAGCCTAGGAGCCCACACGATCCGAGTTAATATAACCACAGCAAATGATTATTTTGCCGCTAATAATCAAGGTATCATAGAGGTTTTAACAAATTCCTCTGGAGTAGTAAATGATGTACATCAATTTGAAACAAGAGCGTTTCTTGCCTCTAATATAGGCGATGTGAGCTCTGCATGGCAACGAGGTGCGGCAAATGGTGGTGTTTTAGGAAGTGCTACTGTTGGTGCTACAAATGTTTATGCCACCAACCTTTCTGGTGAGTATGGTAACGATTCTACAAGTTATTTGTATTCTGGATGCTACGATTTAACCCAAGCTATAAATCCAGTATTGTCCTTTGATATGGCATTTGATATAGAGAATAATTGGGACTTGCTGTATATGGAATACTCAACTGATGGAGGAAATAACTGGACTATTCTAGGTACGGCATCAGATGCAAACTGGTATAATTCTAACAGACTCCCTACTAATTCAGGCTGTTTTAATTGTGTCGGAGCCCAATGGACGGGTACTGAAACAACTTTAACAAATTACAATCTTTCCTTAAACTCACTTAACAATCCTTCTGAAGTAATTTTTAGATATATTTTAAAAACTGACGGTTCTATAACTGATGAAGGAGCGGTAATTGATAATTTTGTGATTACAGGAACTTTAAGCACTCTGTCAGCACCTTTAGAAGATTCATTCTCTCTCTACCCGAATCCGTCTACAGGCATCTTCAATATTTCATGTAATGCCAGAGAGAAATTTGATTATAATGTATACGATGTGAGTGGTAAAAGAATTGCTGCAAGAAGAAACAATACAGGCTCCCTACATGTGGTAGATTTATCAGGCGTTTCTCAAGGAATGTATTTTATAAACATCTCCACTGCAACAGGATCAGTGACTAAAAAATTAATGGTGAAATAACCGACTACTTATGAACTTTTCCTTGTTTATACTAAGGCTTTCTTAACAGAAAGCCTTTTTTATATCTAACAACTATATTTAGCAACTCTTAATCTGACTTATGAAAAATTACATTCTAGCTTTTATGGCTATTTTTAGTTTCGCTTTCGCGAAAGCGCAATCCACATCCAACTACGTAATAGAAAATTATACCAAGACGGTAGAACAAATCTCCATGCGGGACGGCGTGAAATTATACACGGTGATCTATGCTCCTAAAGACACATCAAAAGAATACCCAATCATGTTGCAACGCACTTGTTATAGCGTACGACCTTATGGAGAAAACGAATATAAAACCTCGCTGGGGCCTAATAAATTCATGATGGAAGACCGCTACATCTTTGTATATCAAGATGTGCGTGGCAGGTGGATGAGTGAAGGCGATTTTGATAACATGCGACCACACATAGCAGGTAATGATGTGAACAATAAAAAAGATATTGACGAGAGCAGCGATACGTATGATACCATAGAATGGCTTACCAAAAATGTCCCTAACAACAATAAAAAAGTAGGTCAGTGGGGAATCTCTTACCCTGGATTTTATACCGCAGCAGCACTTCCCGAAGCACATCCGTCATTAGTAGCTTCTTCACCACAAGCACCTATTGGAGATTTCTTCTTTGACGATTTTCATCATATGGGAGCCACTTTACAGAGTTATTTAATGGCCTATCCAGTTTTTGGACACCAGACAGAGCCTACTACCGAAAGTTGGTACAATGATAAATGGAATAAAATGAGGGCCTCTGGTAATATGAAGGACAGCTATGAATTCTATTTGAACATGGGATCTCTTAAACATATAACAGACAGTATCTATCCAGATAATTTCTTTTGGAAAGATGTCGCAACACACCCTAACTATGATGAATTCTGGCAAAAACGGGCCATTATCAATCATTTAACTGATGTAGATCATGCTGTTATGACCGTAGGTGGCTGGTTTGATGCAGAGGACTTGTATGGTCCTCTGCATATCTATAAAAGCGTAGAGCGCAACAATCCGAATAATAAAAACAACACCTTAGTTATGGGTCCCTGGAGTCACGGAAACTGGGCGAGAGAAAGCGGTAAGCAAATGGTAAATCACATCCATTACGGGGATAGTCTTTCTACTTTTTATCAGAAGAATATAGAGACTCCTTTCTTTGAACACCACTTAAAAGGAAAGAAGAACCCGGAGTTGCCAGAAGCTTACCTGTTTGATACGGGTATAAAAGAATGGAACCAGTTTACACAATGGCCACCTAAAGAAGAAGAAATTACTTTTGGCTTTGGTAAAAATGGTGTGTTGTTGATCAATAAAGTTGGTGATGAGAATGTGAAGCATTCCTACATTAGCGACCCCATGAAGCCCGTCCCTTTTAGAAGTGAAGTAACGCCGGTAACTTTTACCCCTAGAGCTTACATGACAGACGATCAAAGACACGCCTCTAGAAGACCAGATGTACTGACTTTTCAGACCGAGATTCTCGATGACGATATGCGTCTTGCTGGAGAAATTCAAGCCAACCTAGAAGTGATCTTAAAAGACATCACAGATGCCGATTTTATTGTAAAAATAATAGACGTGTATCCGGACGACGAACCAAACGGCGAGCATACCCCTAAAAACATAACACTTGCTGGCTACCAGCAACTGGTAAGAGCAGAAACCTTTAGAGGTAGGTTTAGAAATGACTTTTCTCAACCAGAACCTTTTAAAGAGGGCAAGAAGACTCAAGTAAATTTCCCTTTACAAGATGTATTGCACACCTTTAAAAAAGGACATAGAATCATGATCCAGATTCACAGCACTTGGTTTCCATACATAGATCGCAATCCACAGAAGTATGTGGATAACATCTTTGAAGCCAAAGAAAGTGACTTTACTAAAGGAGAAGTTACTATTCTAGGAAGTAGCCAAGTGAGAGTAGGAGAGAATAACGGTATTGAAATGCAATTACCTAAGATGAAACAGTAGTAATTACTCACATATTCTATAAAAAGCTCCTTGATCTTCTAGATTTATGGAGCTTTTTTTATACTCTACTCTATTAGCTATCGTACGCATTTATTATGCGTTAGATTTTATGAGGCATTTGCAATGCTAACACCTCCAGTGAACATTCATTAAAATATACCTATCTTATGATAAGGTTTGTATTAAGGACGGACAAATAGCTTGTTATTATTTAGAAATGTTCTGATTATGCGCCTTAAAAATGCGCTGCTACAACACACGTTTCAAAAGATGCGCGCGATGAAAAAAATACAATTAATTCTGCTGCTTTATAGTGTATGAGTTGCATGCTCGTTACCAGGAGCCGGCATACATAAAGCACTTATAAAGTAAGGAACTCACAGAGCATTTTTGCCCTAAACAAACCCTACTGATCTGCAGCATGCCATTCGGCATAACTGGTTTCTGTTTCTCGCAATCGCAAACAGTGTAATAAGATATTATCCGGCAAACGTTTCTGAATTTTATCGGCAAAATCGATAATCATCATCTCGCTGGTAGGCTGGTAATCAACAAGAATTACGTCATGACCGCGGTCTGAAAGTTCTTTAGCTAATTCTACGTGAGGAGTATTTTTATTAAAGACAGTCGCGTGATCAAAAGGCTCTACTATTTCCTCTTTGATAATTTTCTTCAAATCGGTAAAATCAATCACCATTCCATGCTTCACATGTCCCACCTCGTCAATAGGGGAACCTATAACCGTCACCGCAAGTTTATAACTATGACCGTGCACGTTGCGGCACTTACCGTCATAGCCGTAAAGTGCATGACCTGTTTCAAATGTAAATTCTTTTGTAATCCGTATTTTGCTCATCCTTTGCGCTTGTATTTATTGTAAACTACTACGATTATGAGTGTTATTCCCAACACTAAAAAGAGTCCTTAACCACTTAGAAACACTCTTGTTTTTAAGTGCCCACCGTCTTATTTAAGTACTGCTTTCGTCTGCTTCTTTTCTATGGTACAAAGATACTATTTAAGAAGAGGTTTGTGATTATTCCTAACATCATCTTTAAAAAAACTAGACATTTTAAGATTCCATTGCGACAAGCTTGCTTTTAAACTTAAGGAACAAAGCAGCAGCTCGACCTATCATCCAAGCAAAGAAGGCACCCCAAACTGCCCGAAGATTCCAATCAAAATAATCCAGCAAAAACAAAACAGGCAAAAACACCAACGCCGTAAGCAACCACAATAAATTGCGTAAATAAGAAGCCTCTCCCCAACCTTTAAAAATACCGTCATAAACAAAAGCCAAGGCATTAACGGGTTGCATAAGCAGGACTATCCAAAACGTATTTGCAATAATTTCTAGCACCTCAGGATCGTCGGTAAACCTTTTTCCTAAAAATGAGTACAGCAACGTGCAAATAAGAGCGAGCACCACCGCCATCACGACTCCATAAAGAGAAGTTTTATGCGCTAGATACCTAAGAGAAGCGGTATCTTTTGAGCCCAATAACTTGCCCCCTATAGCGTTTCCTGCGTTAGCAAAACCATCTACTAGAAACGAAAAGAACAACCAGATATTCATAAGCACTGCATGAGCAGCAGCTTCTGCCACTCCGTAATCATTTGCAAATCGATACGAAAAATAGATCGCTACATTGATAGCTACCGTTCGTAAAAAGAAGTTTGCTGTTAACCCAATGTGCTTTTTTAGCTTTTCATGAGGTTTCCATAAAGTCAACTTCATACTAAAAATAGTATTTATATATAAAAAATAGACGGCAATCAACAGCATGACCAGCTGCGCGACGAGACTTCCATAAGCCGCACCCATAATACCGTAAGCAGGTACCACGCCATCTATCCCATACACCAGAGTTAACGTTAGGACGATGTTAACCACCGCACCCGTAAGACTCGCGATCATCGCCCAAGAAGTATTTTGCAAACCTCTAAAAATACCGAAAATCGAAAACGCACATAAAGTCATCGGGAAACCTATAGCACGAACTTGATAATAATTGGACGCGATGGAAAGCACTTCTCCTTGCGCTTTATATGCTGTAAATATAAAAGTAGCCATAGGTGCTGTGACGAGATAAATAAGAATTCCCAAAATAATGTTTAACCACACCACTTGAGGAATCAACTCCTTTATTCTTTCTAGTTTATTTTCTCCTAAAGTATTAGAAACTATGGAAGAAATAGAGGTTTTAGTCTGTGCCATTGTCCAGATAATCGCACTCAAAAAGGTACCTACTAATCCTATCGCAGCAAGTGCATTAGTGGTGCTTCCTTCCATTTTACCAATAATAGCAAGATCTGTTATGCTGATCAAAGGCTCTGCCACACCGGCTATTATGGCTGGTATGGCGAGTTTAAGGATTTGAGATGTATTGATTTGAACTGCCATAAAGCGCGCAAAGATAATCTCTAAAATATAAGAACGTATACCCTATACAGTCTGAATTTATTGGAAAAGAAAACAAGTGTTCTATTCTTAATACAAAGAAGAAACATAAAAGATGGCGCCTGTGCTGAGCTGAGCTTTCCCCGCTGGGTTTCCCTGTGCTGAGTATTGAAGTATCAAAGTAGAAGGAAAAAAGGATCGTTTTATTTCAGTAAACTCAAATTGTAAATGGTATTACATGTATCTTTGGAATCTGATTTTTGGGGAATTAGCTCATTTGGCTAGAGCGCTACGCTGGCAGTGTAGAGGTAACCGGTTCGATCCCGGTATTCTCCACCAAAGATTATCAAAGTGCTCCAACAAAACAGCCCGCTCA
>NZ_JBLIGN010000042.1:0-23895 GCF_047636915.1 Nonlabens sp.
ATGGTATCGATGGGAAACTCTAGTAATTCGGCAGTTTTTTTAATAAAAGCAATACAAGGTTGATGTTGATCTACCGCGATAACGCTTCCAGCCCCGCGACTGCAAAACTCATAAGACATATTACCACTGCCAGCAAAAAGCTCTAACATCTTGATGTCATGAATATGGATTTTATGACGAAGGATATTAAACAACGCCTCCTTAGACATATCTGTGGTAGGCCTTACAGGTAAGTTTTTGGGAGCCGAAATTCTACGGCCTTTATGTTTTCCAGATATTATACGCATACAATTTGTTCTAAATAGTTAGGATAATCTTTTGTGTCATCTACATAACGCACGTAGGTGTATAAAAGATTAAATAATTCTTCTTCTTTTTGTTCAGCACACACGATCATTTTCATAGTCTCTGGATCGAGATCGTTATGATGCGTTGTGAACATGGTGTAATATAAAATATCTTCTATCGCATCGTGTGGGAAAAGATTGTGCGCCACGAGCTTTTCGTTTTTGAAGATGGTCAGGTAAAAATGACTTTTCTTAATGTCCAGATATACTTGCGGCTGCAACGTGGGTAATTCTTTACTTCTTAACTCTAGTAAGCGCGAACTGTAATGAAAATACTCATAGCTGCCATAGCGATCAAAAAAGTAGTTGTTGATATTTGCGTAAGCAATGTAAACGGTATTGACATTTAGATCGCCCAGTTTTTCGTCCGTACTTAATACGTCTGTCTCTAACATTCTCGCATTGTATTTGAGATAGTCTACCGCATGGTCTTCTTTGTATATGGATGCCGGAACGCTGGTAAATATGTTGTGGTGGTAGATTAGGGTAGCTTTCGCGAAAGCGGAATCCAAAACAGCTTCTTCTTTATAACAGTCCTTTATAGACTGCAAGATTTCTATAGGGTTTGCAGCGTACTTAAATTCCCTATGCAAGGTATTTAAAATTCCAGTTGCGTCATAGATATAAAAAGAAAGTCCATCCTGATGAATCAGAACGGACAGTTTCTTTATGGAGTCGTTGGGACTATTTTTCGTTAATTGCATACTTACTGGGCCAGTTTCCACTAGTTGTGATTTCATCTAGGCTGCCTACAAAGATAGTAGGTCCATCTATAGATTCTACACTCTTAGCTTCTAATTCATCTTTTGCCAATCTTTCTGGCTGATCAAAAAGAATGTCTGTCTTTTGCGCCACTGCACGGAAAACAGGTACCCGATTTTCTTTATCAATCACTACATCGATCTTTAACTCAATAGAGCCAGGAGCCCCTTTAATGGTGTATGTCAATAGTTGAGAAACATCTACGTTTTTAAACATGTCTTTTACAGGCTGGAAACCAATGGTGTCTGTTATAGTGATTTCTTTTTTATATCCATTAGGATCATCTGCGCGTAGTCTAAATTTGATGTTACGCTCTTCGTCAATTACCGTACTATCGCGTTTTTCTAAGATGGCAAAGCGAGCGGTGTCAACAAAAATGGCAAGTTTATTGATATCATCACTATAACCACCAGTAATGGTTTTGTGCGCATTTTGTGCTTCACGTATTAAGATAAGTTGCGCCACTACTTTTCTGTATCGCTCTTCTTTTGCAGCCTCAAATTTTACAGGCTCTTCAATAGACTTGTATAACTTATAGGCAAAAAAGCCACTTACCGCCAATAATACTACGATGAGAACGGGATGTAATTTCTTAGGAATTTTGTTAATAAATACGGCTAATAGAACAAGAACTATCAGGCCTAAAACAAATGCGATTATTAAATTGAACATAAAGGGGTGGTTTTTTTGTTTTTCAACGGAAACAAATCTACAATTTTTTTTCACTCGTCCTAGCCTGAGATATAAAATTTGAGTTAAGTTTATACTCAGTTTTCCACAATACTCAATGACTCCACAAGAATTTTACAAAGCACTCCTTTTAGACTTCCCCTTTAAGCCTACTAATGAGCAAGATAGAGCCTTAGAAGCCCTAGCCGATTTTATTATTGATAAAAATAAAGAACGGTTATTTATGTTGCGTGGTTATGCAGGAACAGGAAAAACTACTTTAACAAGTACGATTGTTAAGAGTATCTATAAATTAAAAATGAATTGTGTACTGCTAGCGCCTACAGGAAGAGCAGCAAAAGTGATCAGTAATTACTCCAATAAACAGGCGGCGACCATTCATAGAGAAATCTATTACCCAAAGGGACAAAGCAACGGCAGCGTTCAATTTACTTTAAAGCAAAATAAGCATAGAAACTCGCTTTTTGTGGTGGATGAAGCCTCGATGATTCCAGATGTAGTGGCAGAGAATAAGATGTTTGGTGGTAATGGCTCTCTTCTTGACGATTTAATTGAATATGTATACAGCGGTGTGAACTGCAAACTCATGATTATAGGAGATACGGCACAATTACCACCGGTAAAACTAGATGTTTCCCCTGCCTTGGATAGTGAACTATTACAACAACGTTACCTAAAAGAAATTACGGAGATAGAACTCAACGAGGTAAAACGCCAAAGTGCTAACTCAGGAATTCTTCTCAATGCGACAGGAATACGCAATCACATTCTACATGAAGAGTTCGATTTTAAATTTGACGTAGAGAATTTTACGGATATCAACAGACTTATTGATGGTTATGAAATCATGGATACCATCAATTCTGCTTATGATTTTCATGGTCATGAAGAAACAGCAATTATTGTGCGGTCTAATAAAAGAGCCAACTTATATAACCAGCAAATAAGATCGCGTATTTTATTTAATGAGAATGAACTTTCACCTGGAGATTATTTGATGGTCGTAAAGAATAACTACCACTGGTTAGAGCCATCTAGTGATGCTGGATTTATTGCAAATGGGGATATTGTAGAAGTATTAGAGATCTTCTCTTTTAAAAATATTTATGGTTTTCATTTTGCAGAAGTTAAGGTGCGTATGGTTGATTATCCTAAAATGAAAGAATTTGAAACCGTTCTTTTACTGGATACACTTACTTCAGAAACGCCATCGCTTACTTATGAGGAGAGCAATAAGCTCTACCAAGAAGTACGTATGGATTACTTAAAACTACCTAAATACAAACAATACAAGGAAATCAAGCAGAATCCGTTTTTTAATGCGCTGCAAGTAAAATTCTCTTACGCGATTACCTGTCATAAATCGCAAGGTGGACAATGGGAAAATGTGATTATAGAGCAACCTTATTTGCCAGATGGGCCAGATAAAGGCTATTTAAGATGGCTGTACACCGCTGTAACTCGTGCCAAAACAAATTTGTATCTGATAGGTTTTAAAAACGATCATTTTATAGAACACTAGATAAGCTTTGAAATTATCTTTATTGTTTGCATAGGTGTATAAGGAACCGTAAAACTGGTTATAGAGTCTTTTACCGCTACTTTTTTCCAGTATTGTATCTTTAATTGCAATCCATAATACTTCATGAAAATTGGCATTGAACGGGACATTTTACTGTTGTAACCGTTTTGGGTGTTCTCATCGCAGTAGAATTACTCGCTTGTTCAATAGCTTTCGCAGATAATTGCTCGATACTATGTATGTAGCGCTTTCAGACATTTCTAGCACACCGGTTAGGGTTCGTTAGTGTCATGGCTGACATGGGTCCCGTATGTACTAGCTGCGTTATAAATGACAAAGATGGAAACCTGCAATAGAAATGGAATTAAAAATAAAGCAGTAAGTTGACACTGCTGCCGCTAAATTAGTAACCATAAGTAAGTCACACATACTACAGCAGGTTTAGTGTATTCTAAAATACTTTTCGCAATAGAACTTTCTGACTGCCTTTAACGCAGAAAATTAATCTCATAAAATAGAAGCTTATGCAAAGGTTCCAAGTGGACGTTTTAAAATTTTAGGGACACTAATGCTGCTTATTTCTGTATGGAACTTTTTGAATCTAGTGGTTCCAACTACTTATATTTGGTTCTGTGGATACTTTATGTTCTCTGGAGGCTTACTCAACCTACTTTTGTTGCCATATGCATGACAAACACTGATAAAAGGGAGAAAGCATATCAAATATTGAAAAGCGGATATCAGTTGGATATTATTAATGAAATTAATGAACAACATGATTAGAACACTTTATCCTTTTCAAACAGAAGCTGCTGAGGAAACAGTAACTTTGTGCTATAAGCAAGGTGTTCTTATGAAAGAGAAGTCTGCTTGGTAGTTGTCATCAATTAAAATAAAATCATTGAAGAAAATAGCGGTTATTCCAGCACGTTTTGAAGCCAGTAGATTCCCTGGTAAACTTATGAAAGATCTTTGTGGGAAGTCAGTGATACTGCGTACGTATGAAGCTACTTTGTCTACAGGTCTTTTTGATCAAGTTCTCGTTGCGACAGATAGTGATTTGATTTATAACGAGATAGTTTGTAACGGTGGAGAAGCGGTGATGAGCCACAATAATCATGAAACAGGAAGTGATCGCATTGCTGAGGCTGTGGGGAGTTGTGATGCAGACATAGTTATCAATGTTCAAGGAGATGAACCATTTACAAATCAGTCGGATCTTAAAAAACTAATTGAGGTATTCGAGAAGGATATGGAAGGAGAAATTTCTCTTGCTTCTTTAATGCATGAGATGACGAATATAGCAGATATTCAAAATCCTAATAACGTAAAAGTAATTACTGATTTGAGTGGAAATGCATTGTACTTTTCACGTTCTGTGATTCCATTTCCACGAGATGCCGTAGTAAAGCAACCTGTATATAAACACATAGGCATTTATGCGTTTAGAAAAAAGGCCTTATTGGAGTTCTATAACCAGTCGGCTACACCTTTAGAATTATCAGAAAAGGTGGAGTGCCTTAGATATTTGGAGCATGGAAAGAAAATAAAGATGATTGTCACAGATCATATGAGTATAGGAATAGATACTTTAGAAGACCTTGAAAAGGCTCGTTTGAAGTGGGATCAACTTTATAATGGATCATAAAAAAGGCTCTTAAATTAATAAGAGCCTTTTTATTTTTTTGATATCTATGTTTAAATCGCTATACCTACAGGAAGCATCTCCTTGTATTTCATGCGGTTTTTCCTTACAAAACCAGCGATTTTAGGATGGGTGGGAACTACTTTGAGTTCTTTTTCATTCTTTATGTTTTCAAAAACAGCAGTTAAAAATTCGTTTCTAAATTCGAGATCATCCTCGAGTTCCTCTGGGAGAATTAATTTAGTTAGGAATATTTTTCTCTCTTGCTGGGCATATTCGATTTTTGCCATCATATCGCCTTTGCGACATTCGTACTGACGTAAAAAAGCATTGTCAGTAACTTCTAGTGTATTAGAACTTTCCATAAACATTCTTTTAACTCATTAACATCTAATTAATAGACATCACTAATTTTATTAAAGTAACTTTGTGGCTGATTAGTGAAATGAGAAAATTAGTGAGATGAATAAAAATTTCACATAATTTAATTCAAAGATAATGTAAATATAGTACGATAAAACAATTTTATATGTTAAAGCGCTGTTTAGAAAACTTTTTTAGTATATGAAGCACGTATATCTTATGCCAGGAATGGCTGCATCTTCCTTAATATTTGAAAACATCAAACTGCCTGAAAGTGATTTTACTATTCATCATTTAGAATGGATCGTACCTCAAAAAAAGGAAAGTTTAACGTCTTATGTCAGTAAGCTAGCCAAATTAGTCATTCATGAAAAGCCCATTCTTATTGGTGTTTCATTTGGTGGTATCATAGTTCAGGAAATGGCAAAACAAATCGCAGTAGAAAAACTCATTCTTATTTCTACCGTAAAGTCTAACAGGGAATTTCCTAGAAGGATCCGTTTTTCTAAAACAACCGGTCTACATAAGATATTTCCTACAAGTTTAATACAGAGCTTTGAGTTATGGAGTAAATACAGTTTTGGTATTTCTTCTCATAAGATAGCCTTGTATAAAAAATATTTATCGGTTAACAGTTCCATTTATTTAGACTGGGCTCTAGATGTTATTGTAAATTGGGAACAAGAAGATTCTTTACCTGGTTTGATTCATATTCATGGAGATGAAGATCCTATCTTTCCCATTAAATATATCAATGATTGTATCATTGTCCCCGGCGGCACGCACATAATGATAGTCAATAGATATCGCTGGTTCAATGAGCACCTTCCAGAACTTATCAGTTCATAAATAAGTAGAAAGCTTAACGATTTGAAATGTGTTAACACCTGCATCTTTTATACTTTTGAAAAAAACATTCAAATACATGAAAAAGATTCTTCTAGGTGCTGGGATAGCTATAATTTTTATAATTATTATAAGTGCCATCCAGCAAGCTGCTCCCACATTACCTTCTGTTCCATCGCCAGAGCATGTGACTCATGGAAATCAGAAAGGTAAACGTGTGAAAAACTATAATGTATATAGCGTAAACTTACCTGAACGTCTTGACTTTGCTGGAGAAGAAGTTCCCTTGCATCAGCCAGATATAAGAGAACGTGTAGATCGTGAATTTTTAGTGAATACCTACTGGCAATCTAACGGTATTCTTCTTATTAAAAGAGCTCAAAAATACTTCCCTATTATGGAACCTATTCTTGCAGAAAATGGTATTCCAGATGACTTTAAATATCTAGCAGTGATAGAAAGTGGTCTTCAAAAT
Source organism: Nonlabens sp. (assembly GCF_047636915.1). Classification (GTDB taxonomy): domain Bacteria; phylum Bacteroidota; class Bacteroidia; order Flavobacteriales; family Flavobacteriaceae; genus Nonlabens. Next base: position 6,651 of record NZ_JBLIGN010000042.1, read on the forward strand.
GTGAGTTCTCCAGCAGGTGCAAAAGGTTTTTGGCAAATAATGAATGGAACAGGAAGGGAATTAGGCTTAGAGGTGAATGATAATATAGATGAGCGTTACCATCTGGAAAAGGCAACTCAAGCCGCTTGCGATTATCTTAAAAAAAGCAAAGAGAAGTTTGGAAATTGGACACTTGCAGGAGCTGCCTATAATGCTGGAAATGCCGGGATCTATAACCAACTTGATGCACAAGGAGTTTCTAGTTATTACGATTTACTTCTAGGAGAAGAAACAGGTCGTTATGTATTTAGGTTATTGGCCATAAAAGAGATTCTTAAAAACCCTAGGAATTTTGGTTTTAATGTAGATCCGGAACACGGTTATGATTTGATCCCGACTAAAAACGTGTTGGTAGATTATGAAGTAGATGATCTTGCCGCTTTCGCGAAAGCTAATAAAATCAATTATAAAATCCTTAAAATTCACAATCCATGGTTGAGGGAACCTAAGTTGAATAATCAATCAAAAAAAGAATACCTCGTAGCCATTCCAGAAAGCGGATATTACAAATAAAATGGACTGACTAAATTATTAATAGCGTCTTCTGTAGGATTAAAAATACGGATTGGATTACGAGAATTAAATCTCTAAAAGACCCATATCTATTGGGTATATTAGTTTTTGTTACCGCTCATTAAAGCGCAGCGAGCTCTGGAGTTGATTTAGAAATTATCGCATTCAAAAAAGCGACCGTATGGCATGGAGAAATGCAAGTAGCTCTTGCTCATGATGAACTTTTGAAAGTATTGAAAAAACATAAGTATCGTTGAGGATTTTGATACGCAAATACTGTGGTTGTAGATGGAGAGTTTGCTGTTACAGACTTCATGTGGATTATAATAGTTTCTCTTACCATTTGGATTTTAGAATATTCTTAGCATCAAACTCATGGAAGGAGTCTTGCCGTACTTGTTGCTTATGCATACCAGAGTAATGGACCTACGCTAGACTGGTTTGATGTAATTAGTATAGCTACTGCATTTGGATTAGGTTTTTTTTAAGATTGCTATTCAATTAAAGCAACAGATGCTTGAAAATATTTTGGAGTGATTTTAAGGAGCGTCGCTATTATATTGATTTTTTTCTCTGGCGTCAAAGGAGTTAGTTAAGAAAACCCTAACATTTTTTAAACCCAAAATTAACGACATTTACATATAATTAAAATCTTAAAAATCATACCATGAAAAAATTGTTATTTATTTTTAGTATCCTATTTGTTGCTACAACTGTTACTGCTCAAATTGAAGCTCCACAACCTAGCCCTATTGCTAAGTCTATGCAAACTGTAGGTCTTACAGAGGTTGCTTTAGAATATTCTCGTCCTGCAAAAAGAGGAAGAGAAATATTTGGTGAACTAGTACCATTTGATAAATTATGGAGAACTGGAGCAAATGCAAATTCCATGATTACCTTTTCTGATGATGTAAAATTTGCAGGAACTGATGTAAAAGCAGGAACTTATGCAGTTTATACAAAGCCAGCAAAAAAAGAATGGACGGTAATGTTATACAACGATACAAGCAATTGGGGAAATCCTGGAACTTGGGATGCATCTAAAGTAGTTGCTACGACAACTGTTGAGACTTCAATGCTGAAAAACGGGATAGAAAGTTGGACTATGGCCATCAACGAGCTTTCTATGGAAGGTGCTCACTTACAAATGATGTGGGACAAGACTATGGTAGCTGTACCCTTTACAGTTCCTACAGCCGCAAAAACTTTAGCGAGCATTGAAAAAGTAATGGCAGGACCAGGAGCAAATGATTATTATAGTGCTGCTACCTTCTATCTAGATGCTAATAAAAATCTTCAGCAAGCTCACGAGTGGATTTCTAAAGCAGTTGATGCAAAACCTGAAGCTTTCTGGATGCATAGAAAAAAAGCACTTATCGAATCAGAAATGGGTAACAAGTCTGCAGCTATAGCTACTGCCATGACATCCTTAGCGCTTGCTGAAAAAGCAGGCAATATGGATTATGTCAAATTGAACAAGGACAGCCTTATGGAATGGGGTGTAAAATTGTAATTAACGCATCCATTTTTTTTTAAAGTATAAGTAGCACTCATAAAACCGGCTAGATATCTTCTAGTCGGTTTTATGCATATCAAATCTCTGTTAAAGATGCCACTTCGGTCAAGCTATACTGTAACTTTGATAGTGAATAATTACAAAATAAATACACAATGAAGTTTTCAAGAAATGCAAATGCCCAATGGGAAGGAACTGGTAAAGAAGGGAAAGGAAACATCTCCACGCAAAGTTCGGTGTTAGATAAAACACCATATTCATTTGGGACTAGGTTTGAAGAAGGTATAGGAACCAATCCAGAAGAATTATTAGGAGCCGCACACGCGGGTTGTTATACCATGCAATTGAGCTTTTTACTTAATGAAGAAGGGTTCACTGCGACACACCTTTCTACAGAAGCAGCAGTAACATTTGAAGATGGAGAAATAACTCTTGTTGCACTTCACTTAACAGCAAATGTTCCTGAAATAACCACAGAGAAATTAGCAGAGATCGCTAACAAAGCAAAAGAAGTATGTCCCATATCAAAACTTCTTAAGGCTAAGATCACTTTAGAAATTATATAGTTAAGGAGAACATATATTAAAAACCGTCTAGAAAATAGCTAGACGGTTTTTTTATGCCGTTTAACTTCTTAAAAAGGCGTATACCAAATGGAACACCAAATGTCTTTGTAAATTGTTTTACTGAAACCATTTTTACCAGCCGCTATTATTATTTTTCTATCGTTGAAAAATAAAACTATAAGTAAGGCTATTCTTGTATTTTTTACCCTGTTAAAACAAAAAAAACAATTTATTATACGGTCCTCTAAAATTCAAATTGGCATAAAGGCTACCCAATAAATCTGCTGTACAATCAGTCACTAGGTAAGCATTCCACAATGATATTTGCGATGTTAGGGTTTTAAAATTAGCTTGATACATTTCATTTTAAACTAAAACAGCTATTTAATAGGTTATTGAGAAGGAGTAAGGATGTCTATCTAAGAGTGTTTGGAAATTTTATAAATTGATTTTTGTTTACGTTCAAACACTTCCACAATTTCTCAATTTTATTTTGCTGTTTTCTATTTGTAGCTTCCATTTTAATTTTTATGTATTGTACGGGTGTATTTTTTATTTAGGAAATACAGATCCGGAAAAAAAATGAGTTTTCTAAATTTCACCGCAATGGTAAAGGAGAATCATTTAGCTTTTTTGAAAATCAAAAGTGGTTGTATCTTCTTGATGGAAAGAACTAATCAAAAAGGCAATACCTATAGTTAAAAATGCCCCAAGCGGATTCAGCCATAAAAAAGGAAGAATCTCAATTCCCTCTACAAATTCATGTAGAATAGCGCAAGTGGCAACAATGACTTGAGAAATACAAGCGGCTATAAAAACAGCACTTCCTTTGATTTTTTTAAAGTAAAAAGCTACTAGAAAGATTCCTAAAATGGTTCCGTAAAAAATAGAACCTATAAAATTAACCAGTTGTATCAAGTTGTCAAATAAGGAAATGAAACTAGCAAAAAATATGGCGAGAACACCCCACAGAAGAGTGAACCATTTGCTCATGTTGACATAATGATCGTCATCTTTTTCTTCCTTACGGTACCTTTTGTAAATATCTATAGTAGTCGTTGAACTCAATGCATTTAATTCTGAAGCTGTGGAACTCATTGCCGCACTCAATATCACTGCGAGTAATAAACCTATAAGGCCATTCGGTAAATGATTGAGAATAAAATGTATAAACACAAAGTCTTTATCATTAGTCTCAATCCCACCGTCTGCCTTTTCAATAAGGGTACGTGCCGTAGTTCTATTCGCTTCTTCTTGATTTCTTAGATAATCTAGTGCCAGTTCATAATTAATAATATCTTCTGAAGCAGAGCTGTTTAGTGCTGTGGCATACTTTTTTTGAAGGTCTTGTTTTTCTCTCAATATTTCTTCATGGCTAGATTCTAACCTGCTGTACTGACCTGCAAATTCGCTTTCTTTTACTGCTTTTTCTGCCGCAGGGTTGAAGTTTAATGGTGTGGAATTGAATTGATAAAAGACAAATACCATGACACCTACGAGGAGAATAAAAAACTGCATGGGTACTTTAAGCAACCCATTAAAAAGCATTCCTATACGCATTTGTTTTACAGATTTCCCGGACAGATAGCGCTGTACCTGTGACTGATCCGTTCCAAAATAACTCAACATTAAAAAAGTAGCTCCAAAAAGCGCACTCCATACATTATAGCGATCGTCTAAGGAGAATTCAAAGTCTAGAATTTGCATTTTTTCAGCACTTCCTGCCATGGTAAGCGCATTATCAAAACTTACGTTATCTGGCAATTGAGTTACTATTAGCACAAAGGCAGTGACCATTCCAGCCATGATGACAATCATTTGCTGTTTTTGGGTTACGTTAACAGCTTTTGTTCCACCAGAAACCGTGTAAATAATAACAAGAATTCCTATAATGATGTTTAGGTATTTTAATTCCCAGTCGAGGACCGCGCTTAAAATAATAGCTGGCGCATAAATGGTAATTCCTGCTGCAAGACCACGTTGGATCAAAAATAGGATGGAAGCAAGAGATCTTGTTTTTAAGTCAAATCTTTTTTCTAGAAATTCATATGCTGTATATACTTTGAGTCTGTGATATATAGGAATAAAAGTGACGCAAATTATAATGATAGCTATAGGAAGCCCAAAATAAAATTGTACAAATTCTAACCCATCTGTATAAGCTTGTCCTGGGGTACTCAAAAAAGTAATTGCACTTGCCTGAGTAGCCATAACAGAGAGGCCGACTGTCCACCAGCGCGCATCGCCGCCTTTTATATATTCTTCACTAGTCTGTTTTCCACGGGTTTTATAAACACCGTAAAGCACTATAAATGCCAGCGTACTGACGAGTATGAACCAATCAACTATTTCCATAAACGGAGCTTATAATATAAAACATTATGGCAAAAAGAATATTTGCTAGAATAACCAGTGCATACACACGATTCCATTTTTTAGAGTTTTCTTTTCCCATCCTCATTTTCAATTGATTGATCTTCTACTCCTATACTAATTATATTAGCCAGTAATTTGTAAGCACCAGAAACTCCAGCAGGCAATTCTCTAAAAAGGCTTAAACCAGTGTAAATGATATGTCCTGCACCGTATTCTGCAACGAGCAGACTCCCTTTTGTCATTTCTTCTTCTTTGTCATTCATTCCTAAAATAGGAGTAAATGCAGCATCCCATTGCTCTGGAAAATAAAGCCCACGCTCTTGTACCCAGCCTGTAAAATCAGTAGAGGTAATCGCATTTGGTGCCGTCATGATTTTGTGTTGAGGTTCTAATATGGTTACTGTGGCGTTTTCATCTGTTACTCGCTTTCGCGAAAGCGTAATAGGCAAAGGTCCCAATGCGTCAGGACTAATTCTTCTGCTCGTATTGTACTGCATGAGTAATGTACCTCCATTCTTCACATACGAATCAAGTCTGGGTTGTAAGGCATCCATATCATTTTCAGAAACATTAAAAGCTCTAATACCTACCACTACAGCATCGTATTTAGATAGATCATCAGGCACCTCATTAGGTTCAAATTTAAAAACTTTACTACCTATCGCCTCTATAGCTTGAGCCACATCATCACCAGCACCGTTGATGTAAGCTACGGTATTTGCCCGGTTGATAAGGCCAGGTTTTACTACTTGCGATGCGCTATTTCTAACCAATTGCTGATCAGGAATATGATCATAATTGATTTTGATGACTTCTTGGTTAAATGTTTGAAGCCCTATTTTAACAAGACCAGAGATCACTCCCCTCGAGGCCTTTTTAGGAGGTTGTACCTGAAAGGTATAGGTTTTTTCTTCTCCTTTTTCTAAGTTTTCAAAACCGAAATCTTGAGGTGTGATACTCCAGCCATCAGGAGGCAGCAATTCTAAGTTTCCCTGTGGCATTTTTTTATTTGCTTTTATAGTAACCTGAATAGGTTGTGCGTCATCACCAGAAAATATATACACCGGGTTCTGTATACTTACAGCAACTTCTGGGACAATATAAAAAGGTTCATTTACCTCGCCACGCACAGGATCAGTGTGTTTGTGAATGATAGGAATTTCTCTATACAATTGTGTTCCTTGGATCTCCATCATAGTTCTTATCATAAAATCAGGCGCTGTTTCTGGTTGTCCAGTGAGCTTTCTATCTTTAAATTGATACATTCCTAAAGACCCTTCTTCTTTGAGATAATAAGGGGTGCTTGCTTCATAAATAGCAGGGATCTGTAAATTTGCTTTTACGCTTTTACTATCGTCTTTATTTAAGGTAATTTTATTTTCTTCTGTTTGTAGTATTTGATTAGGTAGCAGGCTTATCTGAAAAGTTTCATTAGATCTGTTCGTCAATTCTATGGCTACGCTTATAGACTCTCCTGCTGTGGCTGTAGAAGTGTTCACACTTGCCTCTAAGTAAACCCCACAAATATCAAGTAAAATCTGATCCAGTTCTTCTAGTTTGATCTTTTTCCAGTGTTTGTCTTTAAGGTTTTCAAGGTTATTCCTTAATTCTAGTAGCGCAGGAATACTCGCCGTTGGATTCTTGAAGTTATAGCTGGCTATTACAGCATTTAGTACCGTCTGTATGCGACTGCCGCCTTTTACTCGGGTCCATGTGGTATTGATTCCAGAAAAAAGATCTGATTTATCTGTTGGGAAAGAGCCTTTCAAATATTCTAAATACTCCGTTTGTGAACCACGAGATCCAGAACTTCCAAAACCTTGAGATTTATGCTGGCTTCTACTTAAAGCAGCGATTTCACTGTTGGATAATCCTTTATGGGGATAATAAGTTCCTGCATCTATTTCAAGTAGGTTGGTCTTGTCTGATTTGTCAAAAGCTTTTTCACTTCCATAAAACCACCAACTCGTATTGAAGTATACACGTGGGGCTTGCCAGGTGTCTAATTCTTTTAATTGATAGGCATACATAGTTTTGTCTGCGGCATATTCAAAAACCTTCATACTCAACATCGCACTAGCAGTATGGTGTCCATGAGTAGATCCAGGCGTGCGGTGGTCAAATCTATTTATAATTACGTCTGGTTGAAATTCTCTTATGATGCGCACCATATCTTCCATTACCTCTTGCTCATTCCAAATTTCTAGCGTTTCATCAGGATGCTTAGAATAACCAAAGTCGTTTGCACGCGTAAAAAACTGTTGACCACCATCAATATACCTGGCTTCTAGAAGTTCTTGTGTACGTATCATCCCTAATTGCTCTCGCAATTGTGGTCCGATAAGATTCTGACCACCATCGCCGCGTGTTAATGAAAGGTAACCAGTGCGTGCCATTTTATCATTGGCCAACCACGATATCAAGCGTGTATTTTCATCATCAGGATGCGCAGCTACATAAAGCGCTGTTCCTAAAAAGCCTAGTTTCTCTATATGATGGTAGATTTCGGCAGTATTAGGCTGTTTTTGGGCAAGTCTATTCTCTTGCGCAACGGCTGTTGAGAACACTAAAAGGGCAATTATGGAGGTAAAAAAGTTATTCTTCATATGAATTGGGAAGATATAAATTTCAAATCTTAAAATTTTGTGAAGGTTTAGGAGTCTTTGGACGTTTTGGCTTCTCCTATTTTTTCATAAATCGTACGAAGATGATAACTTTTACATAAGGCTCTAAGGCTATAGTTATTATTTTTCTTAAAACGTTATTCCAAATACTTTTTGAAAACTTCTGAAACATTTTCGTAATCCGCTGTTTTACTTTCTTGTTAAGATTTTTGATTTTGCTAAGTTCTTCAAATTTATTTTCTTCTAGTTCTCTAGCTTTTTCAATTATGGAATTCTCTTCCTTTATTACATCAATTAAATTCTTTAACTAAAGCATCCTGTCTTCCATGATATATCATAAGATCCTTGATAGTAATAGGAAGGAAAGAATTTGATAGAATCTAGCGTTTTATGGTAGGAACTCTCAGAACCATAAATTTGGTTGGTATACATTCGAGTTTTTTGTATCAAATAATCTAATTTTTCAAAATCTTTAGGTGGTAGTTGATTAGCATGTTCAGCTAAATTTCTTAGTAATTGAGTATTCATACATCTAATTTTAAGGCATTTATTCGCAGTTACTATTATAACGAGGATACCTTAAAACTGTTTAATTTTTTTATACCCAAATTAGGTAAGAAAATGTTTTTAATAAAAAAAAATCAATGATAGTAACGCTTATAAAGAGCTAAAGAATTAAAAATATATATAAATAATTGAACACAATCACCTATGTCATTTATCTAAGGGATAATAATAAGCTGTTTTCACTCCATCAAAGCCATCAATTTCTCCCACATTTCATTATGAAACAAAATAGGTACAGGCTCTTGAGCTGAAGTATCTCCCATACGTATCACAACCATGCCTAAACTAGGGATAACATCTATAAATTGACCGTTTTTACCCAAAGCACTTACCATGTCAGCCGGTCCAGATGGTGTTACTGATGATGCAATAGATGCAGTAGAACCAGGAAACACAACAGAATCCTCTCCATTGAGCCACCATAAGTAACCATAAGACTCGTTTATAGATTGAGAAGTGTTAGTCATCGCATTAAAATAAGCGGTATCTCCTAAAACTGTTGTACCATCCCAAAAACCACTTTTTAAATTTAATAAACCAAAACGTGCAGCACTTCTCGCCGTACTGAAATACATCTCATTTAAACCGTTGGTGCTTAACCAAGATCCATCCATCCCTATTTTATTCTTTATTGCCGTATTTGTGAATTGGTTATTGGTGACTCCTGTAGCATTTTCTAAAACCCTATGCAACAAGGTATAGGTCCCGTTGTGGTAATACCATTGATCTCCAGCATCAGTTAGATAATTAAGACATGCCGGTGTAGTGCAATCTACTTCAGGTACATTATAATCAATTCCAGTGGTAAACGACAGCTGGTTTTTTATGCTGATCAAATCTTCTTTGTTTGCTGGCATGCTCGTCCAGCCAGTTCCTAAATAATCAGATGTTTTATCGTTGATATTTAAGTTGCCTTCCTCTTGTGCAATTCCTATTAAACAGGCGGTAAGCGACTTCCCAGCACTTGCCCAGTACCAATTACTGTCTGCGGCAAATGGATTTCCTTGTAAATTGGTATTCCAGTAATTTTCGATCACTATTTTTCCATCGACCAGTACTATAAATGCACGAGTTTCATTTTGCTCAAGAAACAGTTGAAGTTCTGTAACTTTTTGTGCGTCCCAACCAAGTGTTGCTGGATCTGTAGTTTCCCAACTGTTTCCTGTTATTGGCGGAAAATAAGTTTCTTCTAAAGGAATAAAAACGTTGTCATCGGTAGCGTCGCAAGCCGATAATAACACGAGTGTAAATAGCAACAAATAAAAAGAATACTTCATAATTAAAACTTTTGAATGACAAGAATAACCTTTTGACCATAAATAAATGTAAAAGTTTAATTATGCTGTATCAAACTCCGTTATCGATTTCGTAAATTTGCATTCCATAAAATGAGAAGTTCATAATGCAAGATCAAACACCCTATATCCCAGTAAATAAAGTGCGTATTGTAACGGCTGCTAGTCTTTTTGACGGTCATGACGCTGCGATTAATATCATGCGCCGCATTATACAATCTACGGGTTGTGAGGTGATTCACTTAGGTCATGACAGAAGCGTAGAAGAAGTGGTAAACACTGCTATTCAAGAGGACGCAAGTGGTATCGCGATGACATCTTATCAAGGTGGTCACAATGAGTACTTCAAATATATGCGCGATTTATTGGTAGAAAAAGGCGCTGAGCACATCAAGATTTTTGGTGGTGGTGGTGGTGTGATTCTCCCTTCAGAAATCAAAGAACTCATGGATTATGGCATTACTCGCATTTATGCTCCAGATGATGGACGCTCTATGGGATTGCAAGGAATGATCAATGATTTGGTAGAGCAATGTGATGTTGCTGTTCCCCCATTTCCTGTTAAGAAATCAACAGACAAGAACGCGAAAGCAAAATTAAACGGAGAACTTCTCGTAAATCATGTTCCTACCATAGCAAGATTGATCTCTCTAGCCGAGAATAGACATGAAGATTTTGTAAAGCACTTTGCAGAAGCAGAAAAAACAGAAAAACAAGCGCCAGTTTTAGGAATAACGGGAACAGGTGGCTCAGGAAAATCTTCCTTAGTAGACGAGTTGATCCGTAGGTTTTTAGTGGACTTCCCAGAAAAAAATATAGGAGTTATATCTGTAGATCCATCAAAACGTAAAACGGGTGGCGCACTTTTAGGAGACAGAATACGTATGAATGCCATCAATAGTGATCGCGTTTATATGAGGTCACTAGCAACGAGAAGGTCCAACTTGGCGCTTTCTAAACATGTGCAAGAGGCGGTGGACATTTTAAAAGCGGCTGACTATGATTTAATTATTTTAGAAACCAGCGGAATAGGACAGAGCGATACAGAAATTCTAGACCACAGCGATGTGTCTTTGTACGTTATGACACCTGAATTTGGTGCGGCGACACAGTTGGAAAAAATTGACATGCTTGATTTTGCTGATGTGGTAGCGATTAATAAGTTTGACAAGCGCGGTTCCTTAGATGCGCTGCGGGATGTAAAAAAACAATACCAGCGCAACCATAATTTATGGCACGACGATCCCAACACACTTCCTGTTTATGGAACGATTGCAAGCCAATTCAATGATCCAGGAATGAATGCTTTGTATGAAGCATTAATGGCCGATATAACTAAGAAAACAGAAGTAGACTTCAGTTCTAAAAACGAACTCAATAAAGCACAAAGCGAAAAGATATTTGTGATCCCACCAGCGCGTACTCGATATCTAAGTGAAATTGCTGAAAGCAATAGAGCCTATGATCACACCACAGCGGCACAATCTAAAGTAGCTCAGAAATTATATGGAGTCTATCAAACAATTAATACCTTATTAGACCAAAACGAGAATGCTAGTTCGAGCGAAAGTCGAGAACGTTTAATTACAGAAAAAGGCTTAAATGAAGAGTATATCATTTCACAAACACTTGTAGATGATGCAGATTTCATGGACCTTTTAATTGCCCAATTCAATAAGTCATTAAAAGATCTGGATCCATATAACTGGGAAGTGATTACCGGTTGGGATGAAAAAGTAAACAAGTACCAACAACCTATTTATGAGTTTCAAGTACGTGACAAAGTCATTAAAATTGAAACCCATACGGAGTCACTTTCTCATAAGATGATTCCTAAAGTGGCGCTGCCTAAATACGGCGCTTGGGGCGATATATTAAAATGGTGTTTACAAGAAAACGTACCAGGAGAATTCCCATATACCGCAGGATTGTATCCCTTTAAAAGAACAGGTGAAGATCCTACTAGAATGTTTGCAGGGGAAGGTGGACCAGAACGCACTAACAAACGTTTCCATTATGTAAGTCTGGGAATGCCTGCAAAACGTTTGAGTACGGCTTTTGACAGTGTAACTTTATACGGTAACGATCCAGGATTACGACCAGATGTTTATGGGAAAATTGGTAATGCTGGAGTGAGTATTTGCTGTCTGGATGATGCTAAAAAACTCTATTCTGGGTTTGATTTATCGCATGCTATGACATCGGTTTCTATGACTATCAATGGACCGGCCCCTATGCTATTAGGATTCTTTATGAATGCCGCGATTGATCAAAATTGTGAACGATTTATTACTGAAAATGGATTAGGCGATAAAGTAGAAGCAAAGCTCAAAGAAGTGTACGACGATAAAAAAGTAGAACGTCCTTCTTATTTAAATGCTGAAGGAGATAAAGTATATTCTAAAAATGGTCAGGTTGATGTCAACAAATTACCTGAAGGAAATGATGGTCTAGGTTTGATGCTTTTAGGATTGACAGGAGATCAGATTCTAGAACCAGCAGATTACGCCCGTATCAAAGCCGAAACTTTGGCTCAAGTGCGTGGAACAGTTCAAGCAGATATTCTAAAAGAAGACCAAGCGCAAAACACTTGTATTTTTTCTACCGAATTTGCGATTAGATTAATGGGTGATGTACAGCAGTATTTTATTGAAGAAAAAGTACGCAACTTTTACAGTGTCTCTATCTCAGGATATCATATTGCAGAGGCTGGAGCAAATCCGATTACACAATTGGCTTTCACATTGGCAAACGGATTCACTTATGTAGAATATTATTTGAGTCGTGGAATGGACATCAACAAATTTGGTCCTAACCTGAGTTTCTTCTTTTCCAATGGTGTCGATCCAGAATATTCGGTTATAGGTCGTGTGGCTAGAAAGATATGGGCCAAAGCCTTAAAGCATAAATACGGTGCTAATTCTCGGGCACAAATGTTGAAGTACCACATTCAAACCAGTGGTCGTTCTCTACATGCACAAGAGATAGATTTTAATGATATACGTACCACCTTACAAGCGCTTTACGCGATAAATGACAACTGTAACTCCTTACATACAAATGCTTATGACGAAGCCATTACCACACCTACAGAGGAATCGGTAAGACGTGCGATGGCGATTCAGCTCATTATCAATAAAGAATTGGGACTCGCTAAAAATGAGAATCCTATCCAAGGAGCCTTTATTATTGAAGAGTTAACCGATATGGTAGAGACCGCGGTTCTAGAAGAATTTGACCGCATTACAGAACGTGGTGGCGTGCTTGGGGCTATGGAAACTATGTACCAGCGCAGTAAGATTCAAGAAGAATCTATGCACTACGAGATGTTGAAACATACTGGCGAATTCCCTATCATAGGAGTGAATACGTTCCTAAGTTCAAAAGGCAGCCCAACTGTTTTACCAGCTGAGGTGATCCGAGCGACAGAAGAAGAGAAGCAAGCTCAAATTGCTACTAAGAATAATTTGCATACCGCTCATGCGAAAGCGCAACAAGAACAATTATCTAAAATCCAAGAAGCAGCTGTACAACAAGGCAATATCTTCGAACACTTGATGGAAGCTACCAAAATTTGTACGCTAGGACAGATCACGGAAGCCTTGTTTGAGGTAGGTGGGCAGTATAGAAGAAATATGTAAGAGAGAACCGCCAGCTCTGCTGGAGTGTGAATCGCTTATCCCTATGAGTGACTTAGGAGTGTATGGGGATCTGTAGCTTTCTCGGTTTGCGTTTTTTAAAGATCTAAGTTTCAAACTCCAAAAGCGCCAACCGATCAATCGGTTTGCGCTTTTTTTTACAACCTGTCATTACGAGTAGAGCAACGACAAAGTAATCTGCTGTTTAAATCGAGAAGTGTTTTAATAAACCAGCGACTTAGGTTTAAAACCTGTCAGGTTGCCGCCGCTTCTCCCATGCGAAACCTTACAGGTTAGAGCAACTGTTTTTATGTACACTTGTCATGCTGAACTCGTTTCAGCATCTGCTAGTTGCAGACTAGATGTTACTATTAATAAATGGCAACCGTTTTGAGTACTAAATAATGTATCTCTAAACCGTCATTAGAAGGAGAGCAACGACAAAGTAATCTGCTTATCGTATAACAAAAGTACAGATTGGCTCGCCGTGCTCGCAATGACGGTTAAAACTATAAAATAAAAATCTTATTTTGTGATTCCGCTGCATAGCGGATTCGCTAACAACCTTTCTCAAAAGCTATTAATAGCATCAAGGTTTCCGTTCTCCATCCCTTAAAGGTGCAGAAACACGATACTTTTTAAAGATATGCCATGAAGAACTATGAATTTCCGCACTTTACTGGGGAACTTCTGGAATTTTGAAGGTTTCCGTTCCCAAGCCCTAAAGGGTCAGGAAACAGGAGACTTTTAAAAGATAGGCCATTGAGAAACATGAATTTCTGCACTTGATGGGGAAACTGCTGGAACGTTCTCCGTGCTGGTTAGCCATCTATTTCTGGCCGTTCCCTTCAGCAACTTGCATTCGACGGCTGGAGTTTAAGATAACCTATAAAAAGAATTCTAACTCTGTTGTGAGGGAAACGGAATTTTATATTTCCCAAAAACACTAATGCCATTGGTGAAGCAAAGATAAACGCACCCTTATCTCAAGATGCCCTTACAATTACTTTTGCAAAGCTTATGACTTTATCAGCATATCAATACTATGGTTTAGGGATACCTAAAAGGATTTTTGGACCAAGTAGTTTAAGTAGTACCATTTTTAAAAGGCAAACTAACTTAAGTATGGAAAAGATATAATTAGAGCAATACTTTGTTTTAATGTCTAAATAGATTTCTTCTTGATTGTTTTACCTATTTCTATAGTGATCCTCTAAGCAACTAGTTTTTCAATAGACCAATAGCTCAACCCTGCAGCTAAAACCCCTAAAACAAGACTTAAAACGAGGTATAGAACGGCAGAATAATAGGCATTATTTTTAAGTAGTAAGAAAAGCTCTGCGCTAAAGGTGGAAAAAGTAGTGAGACCACCGCAAAAACCCACTCCTAGTAAAATATACCAATGATGAGCGAGTTGTTCTTTCTGATAAGCGGCGAGAAAGCCACCTAATAATAAGCATCCCAAAATGTTGACGCTAATGGTAGGGATCCACTTCAGACTGGTACTATTTTCTATAAGAGAAAAATAAAATCGCAGACTGCTGCCTAAGCCACCGCCTAAAAAAACAACTAATAATGCTTTCATTTATTGAATAGGTAAATATATTTCAGTCAAATAGTTTGCTGGATTGGGTGTGAGTACAGGATTTGTTTTATAAATTTCATAAGGCGCTTCTTCAGATTTTGCCAATCCGTTTTGAGCTATAAATTTTTCTCCTTTTCTCCATGCTTCTTCAAGGTTGTTGTACGCACCTTTTAAAGTTATTTTAACTGCTTTTCCAGGTTTTTGATAGCTGCACAATACGTTGCTTTCAAGTGCTGTTATCTCTTTATTTTGTATAGGAATGGCAGTAGAGAATATCACATCACTATTTATAGCATCTTTTTTTTCATAAATAACCCGAGCCACACCGTACATATCTATTTGATTGCGTCGCATATAGGACCTGATAGTTTGAAGCATTTGGTTTTTTAATTCTGGAAGGTTTTCTTTTTTAGAGCTCGATGACATAAAAAGAAAATAACCTCCACCAGTTTCTATGATCCCGTCAACATAGGAAGATTGTACAGTCATGTTGTTTAAAACTATATCTTCTATCTCAACAAGAGCTTTTTCATAATTAAGAGCAATTATTTCTTCTTTATCAAAACGTAAAATGCTGCTCATCGCTTTATCTAAAAGATTTTGTTCTCCTTTTATATTCCAAGTGATTTGAGTACCATTTTCTATTTGTACTAATCCCATAACTATTTCGCTGTTTGAACTAGTTATACCATTGTCGTAAAACATATGTATGGTTAAGGACTTGTTGGGTTCGATTCCAGTAATGGTCATTTTACCAGTACCTTGAGCGTCGGTAAAGGAATAATTACCATCAATACCTTGAGTTTTAGCACCCATAGTGGTGAATACCTCTTCATTATTTAAAGATGGATTCCAATTGATCCATTGTTTGAAATCTTTTATTTCATCAAATATAAGAGATGGCGGAGCTTCTATAGATTGGGTTTTTGTAATATCATAGGTGCCGTCTTTAACTGAAAAATATACCGCTCCACCTACAATTACAATCAGTAATAATATAAAAATGTATTTAAAAGCTTTCATTAGCATACCGTTAAGAATCCAAATATACGATTAATGCATATGCTGCGTATTGATAATTTTATAAACGCTAATAATGGGAAGAAGTATTGTTTTATCAAGGTGGTATATCAAAGTGCTATAAAATAAAAACTGCCGGCTATAAACCGACAGTTTTGGAGAAAGTCATAGTAAAATGAACTTTCATCCCCCTAAAATTATGAATGCGTTCTAATAAATTCTTATGAAACGAATGTAGAGTACTTTTTGATAAATAAATATCCCCATAACAGGGTATATTTTGTTAAAACTTGGTAGGTAATACACTAATTTTATAACAAATGTTAATTATCAATTATACCAGCACATTTATATGCTTCTTTAATCATAATATTGATATGGAATTAACCTATCGTGCACGGATACTCCTGTGTCTTGCATACCTAATTCATGGATCATAGTATTGCCATTTCTGGCTACGGTGCTTACCGTTGTAAAATACACAGCAGCGATTTCGGAGGAGTTTTTATCTGGAGCGATTAATCAGAGAATGTTTTGCTGGCTGTTAGAAATCTAGGTTTTAGTTTCAGTTCTTTAAATTTCATACATGGATAACGTTCTTCCTTTTACTGGAGGATATTTTTTAATGATCTGTTCACGTAATTCTGTATGTAATGACATGCGGCCTGCATGCATCAATAAATGGAACACTGTTGGTTGTGATCTAACAAAGCTATTTTTAAAAAGCTATAATTTGTAGTAATAAATAAGATAAGGGAAATAAAAATAGCTGTTTTAAGCGGCTATCTGGTAATATTCACCAAGTCTGTTAAACCTGAGATGTTTCTATTTGTTTTTGCTAAGCGAATTGCCTTAGAAGTATTTGCCTATAACTATTTGTGATAGGAGATCGCTCCGGGATATGGAAAGCTAGTCGTTAAAAATGTTTATTCTTAATATTATACACATGAAATAATCAGCACTAATAACGGATCATTTGATGTTCCCTAGTAAGAGTTTTTAAATAGCTTTTAAAATGCTTGAAACAGCAGTAAAATAGTATTCCTAGCAACGGTATATTTCAAATCTGTGATCTTTTAAAGAGCATTTAAATAGTAACAAAAATCGAAAAGGTACTGTTGCTTTACTTAAAAGTACCACTTGGAAAACTCACCATACTCTCTGTGCCATTTTTGTGTACTGCTGCTACTCCAAAGAAGGAATTGTCTATCACAATTCCTTTTAACGTGATCTCAGATAGATTCCCTATATAACGAGAATGATCCCATGTTGGACTAGTAGTATCTCTCCAGTAGATTTTATAGCCTGTGGCACCTTTTACTTTTTCCCATTGTAATTTGACATCTGCTTCAACGATCCCTCCTATTTTTACCTGCTGTGGTCGAGTAGGAGCCCATGCCAGCTGAGCAAGGCTTATTGCATTTACAGCAGTCAATTTTCTTGCATAAGGAAAGTTTACATGTTCTACTACATCTCCATAATTGATTCCATCTTCTGTCCTTATGT
>NZ_JBLIGN010000043.1:0-22599 GCF_047636915.1 Nonlabens sp.
TTATGGATATCAACATGAAGCGTTTACGCTATGTGAACGATGTAATGCCACCTCATGTAGTTACAGAGTTCTCCAATGAGTACAATATAAGAAAACATATAAAAACCCATGATTTAATAATAGGTGGCGTTTTACTTAAAGGCGCTAAAGCTCCAAATCTCATTACTCGCGATATGTTAAAGGAAATGCGTCCCGGGACAGTAATCGTAGATGTAGCCGTAGATCAAGGTGGCTGCGTGGAAACAACACGGCCAACAACACATGAAGACCCGGTATATATTATAGATGACGTAGTACATTATTCTGTTGCAAATATGCCCGGAGCAGTACCCTGTACATCAACAATCGCATTAACCAACGTCACATTAGCCTATATTTTAAAATTGGCCACTTTGGGATGGAAAGCAGCATGTGATACTGATGCAAGCCTTAAAAAGGGGCTGAATATTATTGCTGGAACAGTAGTTTATAAAGAAATAAATGAAGCTTTTGGCTGGAAATAAGCTCCTAACTAGCGGTACATTGCAATAACTTATAGGATTTTAAAACAATACCTGGCGTTAGCATCATAAAACCTCCTACGCAATGTATACATAATTGCGATTAAAGCTCAAGTATTTAAAAACTAAAATAAGGTAGTCAGTAAAACTACCTGATAATTAAAAAACAGCTTGGATCATGATCCAAGCTGTTTATATCTAATAAAATAAGGGGTGCATAAATTACTTTACCGCAGCAAATAATAACTCCGCTACTTTGACCGATGACGCAGGATTCTGTCCTGTAATTAAGTTACCGTCTTGTAAAGCATACGCTGACCAGTCAGCTCCTTTAGAATAAATACCGCCATTTTCTTTAAGCATGTCTTCTACTAAGAAAGGAACTACATCTGTCAATTGCACTGCTTCTTCCTCTGTATTGGTAAAACCAGTTACTGTTCTACCTTTTACTAAGGGACTTCCATCAATTCCTTTAACACTTTTCAATGCTGCTGGAGCGTGACATACAAAGGCTACTGGCTTTTCTTGACTATTAAAAGTCTCGATAAGCTTGATAGAAGTTGCGTCATTTGCCAGATCCCATAAAGGTCCGTGTCCACCAGGATAAAAAACGGCATCATAATCGGCAGCATCTACATCTGCTAGTTTATGTGTTGTATTGATTCTTTCTTGAGCCTCTTTATCCTCATCAAAACGCTTTGTAAATTCTGTTGCGGCGTCTGGAGAGGCACTACTAGGATCAATAGGAGCTTTTCCTCCTTTAGGTGTTGCTAATGCAATTTCAACACCTTTATCACTCAAGGTGTAATAGGGGCCTGCAAATTCTTCTACCCAAAACCCAGTTTTTTTTCCAGTGTCTCCTAATTCGTCATGTGATGTTAATACAAATAAAACTTTCATTTTCTTTTCTTTTTTAAGGTTCCTATTTTCTTCTATTTTCGATTCTGTTTCTTTTTGATCTTTGCAAGCAACTAAGGCTATAAGACTTAAACAAACAACTATACTTTGAAATATACGCATTATTAAAATTCTAGATTATGCTACTACTGCGACTAATTTCTTAGTACTCTTTCTTACTTTATCTAAGTTTACTAACCAGTCTTCTGTTGGTTTTCTATACCCTATAGGTAGTAAAACGGTAGACCTCCGTCCTTTTTCTCTTAGCCCTAAAATCTCATCAACTGTATCTGTGTCAAAACTTTCCATAAGCGTTGTGTCTACTTCTTCAAAAGCAGCAGCTGTTAGTGGGTGAGTGAAGGCTATGTAAGCTTGCTTTGCCGCATGATTAAAATTCTCTTCACCGCCTATTTGCGGATAAGAACTTATGAGTTGCTGGCGGTAATTCACCCAGCCTTCATTTTTGAAACCGCGGATCTCATTAGTAAGATCAAACATACTATTAATGCGGTCTTCTGAATACGTATCCCAAGCTGCAAAAACTAATAAATGAGAACAATCAGTAACCGTAGATTGATTCCACGCCACATGTTTGATCTTCTCTTTTACTTCTTGGTTGGTTACCCCATAAATTTCAAATACTTGTAAACCACTAGAAGTCTCAGCACGTCTGGC
Source organism: Nonlabens sp. (assembly GCF_047636915.1). Taxonomy (GTDB): domain Bacteria; phylum Bacteroidota; class Bacteroidia; order Flavobacteriales; family Flavobacteriaceae; genus Nonlabens. The sequence continues at coordinate 2,073 of NZ_JBLIGN010000043.1, forward strand.
TGCTTCTATAACTCTGTCCATTTTGTCTTGTGGCACCTTCTCACCTCTCATCGCTTTTGCAGCATACCGCCACTGTAACCGTTCTAATGACTCCATTTTATTTACTTGGTTTCCGTTCTCCCAGTACATCAATCCACTCTTCAAGAAGCTCTTTTAGATGGATGATGTCAGGTAATTCTATAGTTGCTGTGAGCAACACTTGCAATAATTTTTCTGGTATGGAACTGGCCTCTTTTTTGAGTTCCTTAGCTTTATCTGTAAGTTGAACAATCACACTGCGCTCATCATTAACGCAACGATTGCGCAGGATAAGACCAGATAGTTGCATTCGTTTTAACAAAGGTGATACCGTATTGGTGTCTAAAAGTAATTTCTCCGTGATTTGATTTACGGTCACGCTATCCTTTTCCCAAAGTACCAACAACACTAGGTATTGCGGATATGTAATTCCCATTTTTTCTAAATAAGGCTTGTACGCTTTTGTCAATAGTCTAGAAACAGAATAGATAGGAAAGCAAACCTGACTGCTCAATTTTAGTTGTTCCTCTTGAGTCATAATTGTATTTATATCGTACGCGATACAAATATATAACAAGAACCTACCTCAAGAAGAATATAAAGTGTTTAATAAATGTGAAAATTTTAGATAACCTATTGATTTGAAACCATAATGTGCATTATTTGAGAAAGAAAATGTTGCTCAATTCCGCTTACGCGAAAGCAAAATAAAACCTATCCTTAACTCAGATACTCCTTTCGATATGACAAATAGATTCCACAACAACAATTCTAAATTTTAGGCAACCATATGCTCCCAAAAGCATCCATTAAAAAACGAAATGTAAAAAACCTCTTTTATTCCCTACAATCCTTATGAGTACCAGCATACCAATAAAATCTGAAAGCACTTCTTAATCCCTGAGAATGTGTGTGTGTGTATGTGTGTGTTCTGGTATTGATCCTATTAATAGTAGTAATTTTATAAACTTTGATAGGTTCCATTGCTGTCATACTAATTGGAGAAGGCCCATTCTAAGCTCAGCTTAAATATAGACACTAAAATTTAAAATAATTTTACTTAAGCTTCTTTCATAAATCATTCCAATAAAGACTTTGCAGGCTCCTTTGACCCATCAAACGATGACAGTTGTATGCCTATGGAACCAAAACGATTGAATTTAAATTTGCCAAAACCGCTGTTTTAGGAGTAAACAGCCTATTTACGATACTGTACACAAGGCATGTACTAGATAATCGCACCATATGTTGTGCGCTCTTTTTTACCCTGCTTTTCCATAAGAGCTCTTTTAGGCGCCAATAATTTATCACTAAAAAGACCTAGTTTCTTAACAAATAATTAGCCGTTGGTGTTTTAGACCTGTAAATTAGATGCTTACTGTTTCTGTATCTTGTTTATAAATAGAAGTGCCTAAGCCTTTAGTAACTTTTTTGAGACAATCTTCATCTAGTCCACTTGCTTTTTCTCTGTAAGCTGCGAGGTGTGTTTTTACTCTTTCTTCAAATAATACTTTCTCCTATAAAAATAGGATAACAGACATGAAATTAAATTTTATTTTAAAAATTTAAAATAGTTCAGAAGAACAGTATCGTTTATCTGTCTGGGTGTAAACACTTCTAGCAATTGGGGTTGCTCGTTCTTAGAGTAAAATGTTTTACATGCTTTTAAAAAAGCTACCTCCTCGCTAACACTTTCATAATGTAAGCCGTGCATCTCACAAAGATTTCGGGCAGTTAGCTGGTGTCGTGTCTCAAAAAAAGTGTCAAATTCCTTAGTATCTTTATGTCCAGGTAAGATTCTGAAAATCCCGCCGCCAGAATTATTGATAAGAATTATTTTGAAGTTTTTAGGAATATAATTATTCCATAAGCCGTTAGAATCATAAAAGAAACCTAAATCTCCTGTAATGAAAACTACTGGTTGATCACTTGCCATCGCTGCTCCTATCGCCGTGCTTGTACTGCCATCAATCCCGCTGGTGCCTCGATTAGAAAAAACAGTATGTGTAGCATTCATTTGAAATAGTTGTGCGTACCTAATGGTACTGCTATTTCCTAATTGCAGCACAATACCATCTGGTAAGCTAGGAAAAGCGAGCTCAAACACTTTCAAATCTGACCAGGGCATTTGTTCAAAATACGTTTCTCTTTTAACTAAATAATTATGGAAATGCTGTAGCCATCGATCTTGATAATCACTCTCTATAAAAGCCTTAGGCAATTGATTGACCCAATTTTGTGGCTTTACCTTAATATGTCCAGCAAGCTTAAAGAACGTGTCATAGGCACGACGTTTTCCTACATGGTAATGTACTTTGGTCTCAAAACGTCTTAGGTATTGTTTGATCTTCTTAGAAACAATCATGCCGCCAATAGTAATTACTAGGTCTGGCTGAAGATCTTTTATCTGGTCGTCTTCGTTTTCAATAGGAGCAATCAGTGTATCAATTCCCCAAATCACTTTGTCGTGCACCACGTTACTGCTCACTTCACTCATAACAAGAACACTTGGATCACTAGTCAATACATCTAAATCTTCTTTATCAAACACAGGTGGGTTAAGTGTAGAAAGAATGACAAGCTTTCTTTTTGCCATTTTCCATTGCTTCGTAAAACTGTCTGGAATAACACTAGACTCATCGTTTATGAAATCGATCACCTTAACTTCTAAAGAAGGCTTTTCTACTCTATTGTAAAGAGGTTCTTCAAAAGGAACATTAATGTGAACAGGTCCATGTTGCGCTATAGAGGTATTGATAGCTTTGTTGATCAATCTTTCATTAGTGGCTATTCCTTCTCGATCATCAACAGTCTTGATGATCTCTAACTGCGTATCAAACAAAATATGGTTGGCATAAATGTGCTGCTGCCGTATCGTCTGTCCGTCACCTATATCAATCTTGTGCGATGGCCTATCTGCACTTAGGACTATCAAAGGAATCTCAGAATAAAAAGCCTCTGCAACTGCTGGGTAATAATTCAACATAGCACTACCACTGGTACATAGAACTGCAACAGGCTCTAGTAATTGTTGAGCAATACCTAAAGCTACATGAGCGGCACAGCGCTCATCTACAATACTATAGCAGTTAAAAAAACCGTTTTCTGAAAAGCCAATGGTCAAAGGTGCATTTCTCGAGCCTGGAGAAATAACAATATTTTTAATACCTCTTTCCTTAAATAGAAGGATGATTTGCTGGGCATGTAGAATTTCTGGAAACATAAGCAACAAAGGTACTCTTGAAAGCTAGTGCAACCAACTTCCTTAACAGCTTCTTATAACAAAGAAATAGCCGCTATAACTTGAATCAACAACCACAACTAAATTAAATGAACTGTAGAGTTAAAACATAAATGACACTTATAAATTTTATGAATGAGAAATACATCAGTCTTTTTTTGAGTGAAGTCCTAGTTTAGTCCTCCTCCATTGAATTCTTAAAGTCGACTGATCCTTAGTTCCTGTTATTCAAGAAACAAATAATAAATGGAATGATGAATAAAAGCGCGGTTCTTAAGTATACGCCAAAGCGAGATTTAATTAAAGTGACCAAGCATTTTGTTTTTATACATCTGATCCCCATTTTAAAAGCTTTCAAGATTTTAAATACATAGCCTTTTAGTTACCTATGTTCATTCAAAGAAAGCTGTCTCACTGCATTTTGTCGTTTTTTAAAGCTTATGCAAGCATTTTAGCGATTTCACTGTTTAAACGCACGTTTATCGGTTTTATTAAAAATTATGGAGATTTAAAATCAAATTTTAGAAAATCGATGTAGTTTATTTGAAATATTATACCGACATTTAGTTATAATTAAATAAAACCAATCTATGATCCTACTTAAATACCTATTCTTTTACTCGTTTGTAGGATTGTATCAAAGTGCTTTATTTATAAAATCTAATATAAAAAGGATATCTAAGTATTTTAAATCACGGAATCAAAGTCGCAATGAAAGTGGCCAATTGGTAAAATTTAAAACGACACTATTACACACCGCTTTCAGAAGTATCTTGTAAATTATTAATACAGTAATTTTTTCATGGTCTCCAATTTATCTACTGTCTCCTGATATTCTGACTCAGGGTTACTTAATTCTGTAATTCCGCCACCTATATAGAGGTCTACATGATCAGCGTGCAATTCCATGCACCTCAAGTTTACAAAGTAGCTTGCTTTATCTCGATCCACCATACCTAAATATCCGGTGTAAAAAGAACGATCATAATTTTCGTTCTTACTGAGATATTCCATTGCTACATCCCTGGGCATTCCACAAACGGCAGGTGTAGGATGCAGTGCCTTTATATAGGAATCAATATCTTGATGATCTATCGCCGCATTAATATCTGTTCGTAAATGAATAAGACTTCCGGCTTGCACGGTTTTTAATTCAGATTTCTCAATACGTAACGCTCCAATTTTATAAAGGTTTTCCGTAATAAAATCAGTCACTAATTGCTGTTCTTGAAGCTCTTTTTGACCCCAAACATGGGTTTTATTTTCTTTGTAAAGCGCTGTTCCCGCTAGTGACATAGTTTGCAATTTTCCCTCTTCTACATGTAGTAATATTTCTGGTGTCGCCCCTATCCATTTCCCAATTTCTGGGTGGTGGAAAAAATAGCAATTAGCTTCTGGATATTGATCTAATAATTGAGTTAATATTTCAAGATCTGATGTTCTTTTTGAAAAACTCTGCTTGCGTGAAAGAACCACCTTTTTCATGCGCCCCTCTTTTAACACATCTACCGCTTTTTCAACGCATTTCACATAACGATCTTGCTCCTCTAAAGGTACTGAATAAACAAAGTTTACTGATTTTTTAGACCCCATATGAACGTTTTCATATATAAAGCGTTCATCCACTTCACCATTTATAAAAACCTGATCTTCTGATTTTTGAAATTTAGAAAAGATAGCGTAAGACATGTTGTCAGGCGCCTGTTTATGCCATTGTTGATCTCGTTGTGAAAGGATGCGTACAGACTTGTCATTTGCTGTTCTCAATAACAAGAACGGCAACTTTTTTTCAAGTAAATTAACTAAGTATGAGAGTAAGTTTTCGCGCAAGCTGTATGAAAATAAAGATGGATAGCAGGGTTATTTTTTTAAGGCAATTGTAGTCAATTTACAAATAGAAATCAACTCGTTTTCTTCATCTGTGATTTTGATTTCCCAAAGCTGAGTTGTCCTCCCTTTATGTAAAAAACGCGCTGTAGCAAACACATGTCCTTCCTTTTTAGACCGCGTGTGATTAGCACTAATTTCTAGACCGCGTATAGCATAATTATTGGTGTCCAAAAATATATAACTTGCGGCACTTCCTACCGACTCAGCAAGAGCTACACTGGCACCACCATGGAGCACTCCATCTGGTTGGTGTACTTTTTGAGTCACCGGCATTCTAGCGGTTAAAAAATCATCACCCACATCTACAAAATCGATGTCTAGGGTTTCCATGAGTGTATTGCGGCAAATGGCATTACAACGCTTCAGTATCTCTTCTTTGTCCATATCTTCGCCAAAAATAAGTCATCGCAAGAGAATACTAGTTTTTGAAGTCATTAAAACTTTTCTATTCGCTTAATTTGATCTTTTAAACTTAAATTTCCAATTTTGTCCTCAGTCATTCCTGCTATAAAGTCCCAAAAAGCCTTTACTGAATTCAAAATCTCTAATTTAGGCCTAAATAAAAAAATATGTACTGGATGTGATCTTAATAAACAAGAGCCTATATCAAAACAACTTCTTTAAATGATTCAGCAGAGCAAAAGGCGGTGCTTGTTTAGAGCGGAATAGTAGTAGTAGTAGTAGTAGTGTAATTAGGGTTTTATTTTATGCGGTATTGTCTTCGATAAAATGCACTTGAGTGCCATTGAGCTAAGGCTCCCGAAGTGTCGAAGTACAACCTGCTGAGTCTGTCTAAGTATCGAAATAGAAAATAAAAAGGAGTGTTTTATTTTCGTAAATTCAAATAATAAAAGGTAAAAAATGATAAAAACAGCTTCTTATAATCATACTAATTCTTATGAGACTCTTTTTCGATTAACCAATGAAACAAAGAACATCTGGATTTGCTTTCATGGCTTAGGGTATTTATCGGCCTATTTTAAACGTTATTTTGAAAGCTTTGATTCCAATGAGAATTATGTCATCGTGTTACAAGCACCATCCAAATCTTATTTAGGAAAAGACTTTAAACATGTAGGCGCCTGCTGGCTTACTAAAGTGGACACACATCAAGAAATGAGTAACAACCTCAACTACATCAACGAAGTATTCCGTTTAGAAAATCTTGTGGGTGACCATCGTGTCGTTCTTTTCGGCTACTCACAAGGCGTATCTATTGCCACGCGATTTTTAAAAACCTACCAGCAGGATATAAAAGCATTAATAATGCATAGTGGCAGCATACCCCAAGAACTGGATCTTAATGACGGACGACACTTTAAAAAACACTGTTCTAGATTTATTCACATCGCAGGCACCTTAGATGAATACGCTAATGATGTCATTATAGAAAGAGAAAAAGAAAAGATAGAGCTTCTTTTTGGTGAAAATTGTGAGCTACACAGACCAGAAATAAAACACGTGGTTCATATACCACTACTTCAAGAAATTGCCAAAACCTTATAAACATGGAGATTATTTTTGCAACACATAATCAGAATAAACTACTTGAGGTACAAGCATTAATGCCTTCACATATAAAATTGATAAGTCTTAAGGACCTCGGTTTTGAAGAAGATATTCCTGAAACGTCAGGAACCATTGCAGGAAATGCGATTCAAAAAGTAGAATTCCTTAAAGACAGATTTAAACAACCCATATTTGCTGACGACACTGGCCTTCTAGTAGAGGCCTTGAATGGTGAGCCTGGTGTTTATAGTGCCAGATATGCCGGCGAGCAAAAGAATAGTGATGATAATATGGATTTGCTGCTGGAAAAGTTAACAGATAATAACCATAGAGCCGCCCGATTTGTTACTGCTATTGCCTTAAATTTGGGGCATTGTCAAGTTTTGTTTGAAGGGATTTGTGAAGGAACCATTTTAAGAGAGAGAAAAGGCACTAAAGGATTCGGTTACGACCCTATTTTTCAACCTAACGGATTTGAAAAATCTTTTGCTGAAATGTCATTGACAGAAAAAGGAACTATAAGCCACAGAGCAAAGGCTTTACTTAAACTTATTGACTACTTAAAAGAAGTTAATTAAATTATAAAACCTCATTAGATAGGCCCTTTAGCCTATTTTTATATATTGATATGAAATTACGACATTACATCTTATTCTTTTGCTTCACTTTAATTTTTTCTTTGAGTAGTGCTCAAGGCGAAAAAGAAACTACAAAAAAAACCGAAACCATTGCTAAAAGAGTAAAAGGTATGGTTCTGAATGCAAAAGACAATTCCATTTTAGAAAACGTTAATATTCTTAATCTAAATCAGATAAAAGGAACCACCACTACCAAAGAAGGCGTTTTTGAAATCGCAGCAAAAGCAAACGATACCCTATATTTTTCTTACTTAGGCTTTGAAACTATCAATGTAAGAGTTACAGATGATTGGTTAAAATTTGGTGATGTCACCATTTCCATGACAGAGAAAGGAATCGCTCTTGACGAAGTTACCGTAACAGAAACTTCTCTTACAGGTTTTTTAGAAATAGATGCAAAACGTGCTCCTATTTATGCCACTAGAAGATATAAAATTAGCGGTCTTCCTAAAGGTTATGAAGCTGGTGATAGTGAACCAGGCGCGATTACACAGGTGCTAGAAAGTGTCTTCAATCCAGCAGACTTCTTGTACAACACTTTTGGTAAAAAAGGTACATCCATGCGCAAATTGAGACAAGTAAAACAACAGGATGAAATAAGGACCTTACTTCAACGTAAATACGATCGTGAAACTCTTATGAATCTGTTACAATTAGACAAATTAGATATAGATGGTATTTTGAGAAACTGCCAGTATTCTAAGCAGTTTATTGAAACCGCAAATGATCTTCAAATACTTGACGCGATAAGCGAGTGTTATGAAGAATACAAGATTTTGAAATCATCAAAAGATAAAAAATAACTTAAAACTTTTACATAGTGAATTATAAATATATTTTATCCAGCATTTTTGTAAGTCTGTTGATAGCCAGCTGCATTAACATGAAAGGAAAGGACGGAGCGCCTGGTAAAGTCAGCACTAGCTTGACCCCTGCTAAATCAGTATTGGACTATTCTCAAGTTAAAGTAATGGATTACGCAAATACGATCACTTTAGAAGAACTTAAAGAGCAACTCTATTACTATGCTAGTGATGAAATGGAGGGTCGTTTTACAGGCAGTCCTGGTCAGAAAAGAGCCGTCAACTATCTTAGAGATCAGTACCAGAAAATGGGTGTTCCAGGTGGTGGACAAAACGGTGATTATTTTCAAATAGTGCCCGGTAAAGCTTTTGGTAAACCTGAACTTTCTTCTGAAAATGTACTGGCCTTTATAGAAGGAAGAGAATTTCCTGATGAAGTCTTGGTGATTTCTGCTCATTTAGATCACATTGGGATTGAAGAAGGGATAGTTTTTAATGGTGCTGACGACGATGGTAGCGGTACCATTGCTCTATTAGAGCTAGCCGAAGCTTTTAAAGAAGCAGTAAATGACGGTTATGGTCCTAGGAGATCCATCTTATTTCTTCATGTAACTGGAGAAGAAATAGGACTCAAAGGAAGTAAATACTACACCGATAATCCTATCTACTCAATGGAAAACACAATAGCAAATCTTAACATAGACATGATAGGTCGCATTGATCCAAATCAAAAAGACGATCCAGATTATGTTTACCTAATAGGTAGCGATATGCTTTCTCAAGATTTACACGATATTTCCGAAGCTGCTAATAAAACATCTGTAAATATGAGGTTAGACTATTCCTACAATGGTAAGGATGATCCCAATCGTTTCTACTACCGTAGTGATCATTACAACTTTGCCAAAAATGATGTTCCTGTGATTTTTTACTTTAACGGAGTTCATGAAGATTATCACAAAGCTACTGACACCCCAGATAAGATTGAATATGAATTATATCAAAGAAGGATAAAACTCATATTTGCTACCGCATGGGATGTTGCAAATGCTGATCAACGTCCTGCTCTTAAATAATAGGTGTTTTATCTATAAAACGGCAAAGCGCTAATCTTTCGATTAGCGCTTTTTTTGTATGTATAAAACATAAGACTCTAGTAGCGTTCTTTTTTATAGTTTTTACAAACACATTAAGATGGAACCTGTACCTTATATGATATGTTTTGGAAAGACATCTTCTTTACACTCTATTAAAAATATCAAAACCACGACTTTAATGAAGTTGCTCCTGTCTGGTAGCTATATGTACACCTGCCTACTCCATTTATAGCTTTATCTAGGTTGAATGTCTTGAAGTAAATCACTTATCAATCAACAGAAGGAAATCACGGATAATACGAGGATTAAATCACTTAAAAATAGCTCGTTTTATCCTTTGCGTTAGTAACGTTATTGGCGGAACAACGTATTTGATTAGAATCTAAGAAGTCAGAAAATAAAAAAAAGCTGCGATTTCCATCGCAGCTTTTTTAAAACTTATCCCGTTTTTGCAAAAGCAAAACTATCACCACTATGAATCTGACTCTATACCAGCAAATTCTTGCTGTATGGCCATTCTTAAACGGCGGTAGTAGTCTTCCTCCAGCCAGTCCTTATAATTATTAGTATTGTTGATAATGCAGTAGGCATAACGCCTTATGCGGTCTTTAATATCCTCTTTAAGAAGCTTTGCAAGGATACGAGCATCAAAAACGTCTTCACTATTCTCCACACACCACTGCACATGTTGCACGATAGATTCATCAAGAACATCTTTGGACTTGCGGTTTTCTTTAGTAATACGTTTGTAAGCTCCTTTTATATCAAAGGTGAAATCCTTGGTGTTTGGAAACTCGGATTTAGTGATTTCTGGCATCTTGTAAACAAAATTGCGCTCTATCTCTTCGTCAGAGACAATGTTTTCTACATAAAAATCTGGAGATCTAAATACTTGCTGCCAGTCTACAGGTTCATTCCATAAACCAAAACGAGCCACATTATTACCCAAATCGATAATTTGAAATTCTTTTTTATCTTTTAGGATTCGCGATCCACGACCTATCATTTGATAGTAAAGTGTGAGTGATTTTGTAGCACGATTAAGAATGATACATTCAACAGTAGGCTCATCAAAACCAGTGGTAAGAATACTTACTGAAGTAAGCACCGCATCTGGCTTATCTCTAAACCATTTTAAAATATTCTTTCGCTCTTCTTTTGAATTAGTATTATCTAAGTGTCTGACTTCTATACCTGCGCGTTTAAAAGAATCCTCTACCTCTATACTGGTTCGTATACCATTGTTAAAGATTAGCGTCTTTTTTCCCTTTGCAACCTCTAAATAAGATTGAATCAGTTTATCCTGCATGGTTACCGCGGTATAAAGCTTCTCACTAGACTTTACGGTATAATCTCCATTCATCCCTATAGTGAGACCGCTCAAACCTACATCATAGGTATGGGTAACGGCTTGTGCTAGAAATCCCTGTTCCACCAGTGAAGAAATACTATTCCCTACAATAAGTTCTTTGTAATTATCCTTCATGGGTAACTTAAAATTTGAACTCAACGGAGTAGCAGTTACACCCAGCATAAAACAGTGTTCAAAGTATTTAAATAACTTTCTAAAGCTATTGTAATGCGCCTCATCGATGATTACTAAACCTATATCATCTAGCTCTAATTTATCATCCTGAATACGGTTGTTCAAAGTTTCAACCATGGCTACAAAACAATCGTAATCCTTTTGATCGTCAAGTTCTTTAACTTTAGAATTGATGACTTTATTTTTTACATTAAAACCGTCAAGCATTTTTGAGGTTTGCTTGCACAATTCTATTCGATGCGTAAGGATCACGACTTTTTTGCCTGTTTCCCTAATGTACCTGCGCACCATTTCAGAAAATATAACCGTCTTCCCTCCACCGGTAGGCAGCTGATACAAGAGGTTATAATCGTCTGGTTGATTGTTTATACGTTCAAAAACTGCTTCCAGATCTTGCTCTTGATAACCGTATAAGGATTTAATTTCAGTTTCTTTAGTCCTACTCATGTTCTGGAAATTCATTTTTGAGATTTGCAAAAGTACCGCTTTTAAAAAGGGAATAACCTCTGATTCATGTTAAGAAAACAAGATTTTTTTTATTGATAAGATTTTAACGCACACAAATGTGTTAAAGTGGTAACTTTGCTAATCAAATTGAGATAATTTGGAACACTCCTCCACAAATAAAAAACCTTGGTTTCAACCTGATCGCGCTCACAAGTATTACAAGCTAACAGGTTTTTATACTTTCGTAGTGAATAGTATCAAGAAATCTATCCCACCAGTTTTGGTAGTTATCGGTATTATTGTTTTAATTCATTTCTTTGTAATCAATATAAGTGAGGCTTTAGAACTCGCTGTCAATAAATTACCCGACTATGGAGTTTTGGCGTTTTTTTATGTTTCTGAAACTGTATTAGGACTAATTCCTCCTGAGTTATTTATTGCTTGGGCTGGAGAGACCAGCACACCTATTTTAAATTTATCTTTGATCGCTGTACTTTCTTATTTAGGAGGTTTTACCTCCTATTGGATAGGTCGAAGGGCTTTAAGAATTCCCAGTTTACACAATTATCTTGAAGTAAAAATGGCCAAACAACTAGTTATGGCCAGAAAATGGGGAGGCCTTCTCATCGCTGTAGGTGCACTATTACCACTACCCTTCTCAATAGCAAGCCTTGTTGCTGGAATGCTGCGTTATCCTCTTAAAAGCTGGATGCTGATTGGTCTATTGCGCTTTATGCGCTTTGCGCTTTATGGAGCTGCTATATTTTCATTTATTTAGAATTAAAATGTCGCTTTCGCACAACAAAAATGATTTAAGGATTGGTGTTACCTCTCCTAATACGAATCTTTAATTCCGTGATTTAAATGCTCCGCTAGTACCTCGACCTCATAAAATATTCAGAAGTAACTGGAGCACATCAATGCAGAAGACTTCAGCACAGATTGTCCCTTTTTCAAATCCAATAGTGATCGCATTCCAGAAATAGACAAATCAAATTGTTTGGAAGAGATCTTCCAAACGGAACCCATTTATATAAGTATAACAACTACATATAAAAATTCCTTTATTTTGAAACCAACATTACGCGGTGGGAACTTTCAGAATTATAAGAATGCATTATTGAGCCATATAAGCGGTAGCGAGTTGTCTTAAGAAAGGCGAGAAAAAAGGCATAACTTACAACATATCTAAACCTTAGTTGGACTATTTGATATTCCTTAATTCGCATTCACAATTCAAACTATTTTGAGTTTAATTTAATTACAGGAGCAAGAGCACCAGCCCTTATGATCTATGTGACGTTTCTTCGATCCCAGTAAGGATCAAAGTAAAACCTAATCCAATTGGATCACGAAAGTTTAAAAAATTTATTTTCTATTATTAAGTAGAACGGCACCCACCTAGATACTTAATAGTCATAAAAAAAGCACCTGCTCTCGCAGGTGCTTTTTACACTATGGAAAAGAATGAGTTACTTAATTCTTTTTCATTTCAGTTTCTTTCTTAGCATTCACTTTTGCTTGCTCCATTCCTTTTTCTACCATATCAAAAAATTGGTCTAATTTAGGAAGTACAATAATTCTCGTGCGTCTATTTTTAGAACGACCTTCTGGTGTATCATTGCTTTCTAAAGGCATATAAAAAGATCTTCCGGCTGCTGTCATGCGCTTTGGAGCTACCTTAAAGTCTTCTTGTAACACTCTAGTTACTGCGGTTGCACGAGCAGTACTTAATGCCCAATTATCAGCAAACTTAGCAGATGAAATAGACTGGTTATCTGTATGACCTTCTACCATAATATCTATTTCTGGTTTGTCGTTTACTACTTTAGCTACTTTCCCTAAAACTATTTTTGCCTTTTCATTTACCTTATCACTACCGCTAGAAAATAATAACTTATCTGAGATAGAAATAAACACTACTCCTTTTTCTACATTGACACTTATGTCTTCATCCTCTAAATTACCTAATGAACTCTTTAAACTAGTTACTAAAGCAAGCGTTACACTGTCCTTCTTAGTAATCGCATCGTTCAAAGATCTTATTTGTAAGTCTTTTTCTTTCATACTTTCCAAGGAACGTTCTAAGTTACGGCTTCCTTGCGTGGAGAGTGTTACGAGATCTCCTTGACTATCTAACAGTGCATTATTGGAGTTTTTAAGAGTAGCTATTTGCTCTTTAAAACCTTCCATTCTTGCATTGGCAGCTTTCTCGTCTGATAAACAAGCATTTAATTTAACCGTTGCTGTGTCTAAAAGTTCTTTTGTTTCCTGTTGTTTTGCGAGCGCTGCGTCAAGATCTTTCTTAGAGGCACAGGAAACAAAAAGTCCACCTGCAAGCAGCATTAAAAATATTTTTTTCATTTTATTGTTGTTGTTTAAATTGTTAAATAACAGAGCAAAACTAATAATATTCACTGCATCCTAGTGATTATTAACAAGGATTTAAGTTATTTTGTGTTATTTCTTATAAGTACTCTTACCTTTTATAAAGTGCTGATATACAATACTTAAATCTGATTTTTTTATCATTCCCACTTCTGTAAATGACTTAATAGCCTTTCTTTTATCCAAAAGTGACCGCAGCTCGCTATAAAAATAAACATGAGCCTTAATAACTGCAAAAAAATGAGAGAACTTACGTTCACACAAAAACTTAACTCCGGCAATTCCATCCAGCAACATCCTTATAAACAACATCCAAATCCAAAAGCTAGAATGATCATTCTTAACAATGTTATAAAGACTGTTCCTAAAATTATAAAACGTCTTATGAGAATTTAGATGGCTCAATGTCCCACCACCTAAATGATATACAACCGATTGTGGCTCATAGCTAATAATAAAACCTGCGTGACGAAGCCTCCAGCACAAATCGATCTCTTCTTGATGAGCAAAATAATCTTCATCCATGGCACCTACTCGATCATAAGAACTCTTTCTGAGAAACAAGCAAGCCCCACTACCCCAGTGGACATCGACCGCATCGTCATACTGACCCACATCTTTTTCTATTACATCAAAAATGCGACCTCTACAATAAGGATAGGCATACCGATCTAGAAAGCCCCCGGCAGCACCGGCATATTCAAAATGGTCTTTCTTTTTATCATCTCTTATTTTAGGTTGGCAAGCTGCAAGTTTGGGATAAGTTTCAAATCGGTTCTTAATAACATCACACCAATTTGCAGTAACTGCAACATCGTTATTCAACAAACAAACAACTTCTTCTTGGACATTTTCCAATGCTACATTATAACCGCCTGCATAACCGCGATTCTTATCCATAGCAATAACTTGTACTCCTGGATACGTATCTTGTGTCCATTTTATAGAATCATCTGTAGAAGCATTATCTGCTAAGTAAATAACATGATCTCGACTATGCTCAACAACACTGGGCAAATAAGTTTTGAGCAACTCAATACCATTCCAATTCAATATAACGATTCCTATTTTCATAAAACGTATTCCGGTAGGTCTGAAATAAAATGATAGGTTTGCTTCTCGTAATCCATAGTACAAAAGTAGTGTTCCATACCGTTAGTCACCATTAAATATTCTGCTTTTAACGCCAGATTGTACCTGGCTATTTGATCAAAAACCGATTGATCGATTTTTATATGTGGCGCTTTACACTCTACTACTAGGTGTATAGACCCATCCGTGTTAAAACTGATAATATCATAACGTTTCGTAGTTCCTGCGATAATGAATTGTTTTTCTATATTGATGAGATGATGCGGTATCCGCTTTCGCGAAAGCAAGAACAAAACAACATGTTGCCGCACCCATTCCTCTGGTGTTAAAAGGACAAACTTTTTCCTGATTTGGTCAAAGATAGCACGTCCTTTTTCAGTACTTTTGACTCTGAAATTTCCAGCTGGTAGTCGCAATGGCTTCATAACGCAATATTACAAAAAACCACAACAGCTCTCTATGAGTGATGTCACAAACATTATAACCGATTTAAAACAAAAGCGTTATGCGCCTGTATATTTTTTATGCGGCAGTGAGCCCTATTTTATTGATCAAATAAGTGATTATATAGAGGATAACGTGCTGGATGAAAGCGAGAAAGGCTTCAATCAGATGGTTATTTACGGGAAGGAAACCAGCATGGATGAAGTGCTGGAAAATGCCAAACGCTACCCCATGATGTCCGAGCATCAGGTGATTATAGTAAAAGAAGCACAACATCTAGTAAGGCAACTTGATCAACTAGAAAGCTATATAGAGCAACCACAACCGACCACAATTCTTGTTTTTGCTTACAAATACAAAACTCCAGACGGCCGCAGTAAGATTACAAAATTATTAAAAAAACATGCTGTTTACCTGGAGAGCAAACCGCTTTATGAAAATAAAGTTCCTGCTTTTGTAACCGGCAGATTAAAAGAAATGGGATTCCAAATCGATCCCAACGCAACAAGAATGCTCGTAGAGTTCTTAGGAACCGATCTTGGGAAGATCAATAACGAGCTTTCTAAACTCGCTTTAGTCCATTCTAAAGAGCTCCCTATCACACCGCAAGTGATTGAGGACAACATAGGAATCTCTAAGGATTATAATAATTTTGAACTGTGCAAAGCCCTTGGAATGCGTGATGTGGTTAAAGTTCACAGAATCATCAACTACTTTTCAGAGAACCCTAAAGAAAATCCCTTTGTGCTTACTACCGCTCAATTGTATAGCTTTTTTGTACAACTGTTAAAAGTACATACAATAAAGGACAAGAATAATCCTCAAGCAGTAGCAAAGGCAGCAGGTGTGAATCCGTTTTTTGTTCAAGAAATCATTACCGCTTCCAAAAACTACCCCATGAAATATTGCAGTCGTGCCATAAAACTCCTTAGAGATATGGATGTAAAATCAAAAGGTGTAGGAACACATCAAGCCAGCCCTACTGATTTATTAAAAGAAGCACTCGTTAATATCATGTCTAAGTAATGAGTAAATCCAATAAATTTAAAGCCTGGATAGGCGCTGCGAGATTAAGAACCTTACCATTGAGCATTAGTGGGATTCTTGTGGGAAGTGCTTACGCTTATTTGTTAAATCATTTTTACAATATAACAGCGTCTCCATTCGGGATATGTGATATTGCTGGAATGATGCCACGACCAATCGTATTTCCATATATAATTCCAATCCTCGCCCTAATCACCACCCTAGGTTTCCAAATACTTTCCAACTTTGCCAACGATTATGGCGATGGAGTAAAAGGAACCGATAATGAAGACCGTATAGGGCCCATGCGCGCTTTGCAAAGCGGTATTATTTCTCCTCAGGAAATGAAACGCGGTATCATCATTACCGCTGTACTCACTTTGGTTAGTGCGATCCTGTTGATATATGTAAGTCTAGGGATAGATCGTTTACTAATTTCCTTGTTCTTTTTAATATTGGGAATTGCAGCAATATGGGCAGCTATTAAATATACCGTAGGAGATAATGCTTATGGTTATCGTGGCCTAGGCGATGTATTTGTTTTTATATTCTTTGGACCAGTAAGCGTAATAGGAGTCTTTTATTTGATTGCGAAATCACTAGATTGGAATATGATTTTCCCATCCATTACCATTGGTCTATTAAGTGTTGCCGTTCTTAACCTGAATAACATGAGAGACATGGAGAGTGATAAAAAGGCGGGAAAGAATACGATAGTTGTGAAGATGGGATTGAAAAAGGCAAAGTTGTTGCATTATGCTATGATAGTGATTGCTTTATTCTGTTCACTTCGTTTAACCAGTAAAATCTATTACACGAAATATATAGCAGATGGTATTGGAAAGCTCGGAATAGTTGAAAATGAAAATATTTATTGGGTAGCTTTTCTACCACTTTTAGCCTTCATTCCCTTATTCATTCATATAATAAAAGTTAGAAGAACAACTTCTACAACCCTACTCGATCCTGAGTTGAAAAAAGTAGCTTTATCTACGTTCTTTTTTGCGCTTCTTTGTGTGGTTAGCGTATGGATTCTTACATTATAATAAATAACAAAGACCTTTTACTTGATCTATATCCATTCAACCAGTTTTAGTTCATTCTTGTAAAATGTTTAATTTTTCTTATGGACAACATAAAAACTTTTAAACACTATGCAATACATAATAAAATATTGAAGATCAACATCTAGCGACTTAGTTTAACAAATATTTAGACGAATACCTCCAAAACCATCTACTACATGGTTGTTAATCTTGTATTTATGGTTTACCTTTATAAGGTGAAATTAAAAAATAATTAGCCGTTGATAAAAAACTACTTAACTTAAATCTTGAAATAATGGCTAGAGCTATGTTTGAGTACACCAAAACGATACTTGAAAAAGTGAGTTTTAATCCAGCACTTTTTTGTAAAGAATTACAAAAAGCAGTGGGTCGTTTATTACCTTTTGAAATCAAAGAACTAGAAATCTGGATAAGACAGCTCGTTTTAAAAAATCCGGAATTAGAAACTTGCATTCCACTACTAAGGGCTTAATTAATCCGATAAAAAAGAAAAAGCTGAAATTCTAATCATAAAGATTAGAATTCCAGCTTTTTATTTCTATCCCGTGAGCCTAAATAGGAATTTGGAAGGCTATTTTATTTGCCAGGGACTGGACTTATTATTTTTACATTTTGAAATGCAATTGCTCCTTTAATAACGCCAGCAATAACATTCTGTAAAGCTTCAATAATCTGCATTTTAAGCTCGCTTTTGTGATAGATCAAACTTACCTCTCGAGCTGGAGACGGATCTTCAAAATACCTAAGATTCTCTTTTTTATGCTCTGATAGATCCATAGTGTTTAAATAAGGCAGCAAAGTCATTCCTAAACCTTCATCAGCAAGTTTTATAAGCGTTTCAAAACTTCCACTTTCTAGCATAAACCGCTCTCTTTCTATATCTCTAGAATTGCGACATAAATTTAATATACTGTCCTTAAAACAATGACCATCTTCTAGAAGCAACAAGTCGTCCACATTGATATCCTCTATCTTAATTTTAGATTTAGGCTTTCCTGATAATCTAGGATCATAAGCAACAAAAGGCTCGTAATACAACACTCGCTCTTTAATCATATCGTTTTTCAATGGTGTTGCCGCAATAGCTGCATCTATACTTCCATCCTGTAAACTATCAATAATACTTTCTGTAGTAAGTTCTTCTATACGCAGTTTTACCTTCGGGTATTTATTGATGAAATTAGCTAGAAACATAGGCAACAGAGTAGGCATTACCGTAGGGATTACTCCTATCTTAAATTCACCACCTATAAACCCTTTTTCTTGATCAACGATATCTTGAATGCGGTCACTTTCATTTACAATATTACGTGCTTGACTGACGATCTTTCTTCCCGTTTCAGTTAACTCAATAGGTTTTTTACTTCTATCAAATATTTGAACATCTAACTCGTCTTCTAGCTTTTGAATTTGCATACTTAATGTAGGCTGAGTTACAAAGACTTTGTCTGCAGCTCTCGTAAAGTTTTGATATTGGGCAACCGCAAGAACATATTTTAACTGAGTAATAGTCATGATAGGTATTTTCTACAAAAATAGAACACACTATTTGTAAAATTGATAGTTAGACCGTATTTTGTATATTAAATAACACTTTTGTTATACATATCATTTAATTAGTCCATAGGGCATTATAATTACGCACCTACTGGCAGATACAGACGAAAGCCCCTTATTAAAAGTTAAATAATCCCATTTCTTGGGGAAACCCTATTTGTTAAAATCACAATTCAAACATCCCTATGTGGCTTAAATCCTTGTTGACACAAAAATAAATCCTAGTGCTAATAAGAGCGTTTAAAATATAAAATCAAACAAAAAGAAATCCATATCTCAAATGGTACATCTGTGAAATTATCAAATAAGATTTGGTCGGAAAGGTCGATGCGGTTCTGTAACTGACCATCAATTAAGACCTTATATGAGTAAACGCACATGGGCACCTCAAAACACTTTGCCATTTGAATAGGATTAAAAATGGCTGATGTTTAGCCAATTAAATAGTCAGATGAAAAAGAAAAATAGTATTTTTAAAAATTAAAACAAGTCCATATCAGACCCATGCTTAGGAACTTCATTGCGTTGATTACAAGCTGGATCAAAGAAAGCAGCTTTCACATGGTTTTGATAGAGATCGGACATTTTATGTTCCCTAGAGAGGGAATTGGAGTCGCTGATATGGATATGCATGACGGTAGCGCACCTGCTTTAAAACTGCAGGACTTTTTTTTTATATTTGAAGGACACAAAACAGGTTCTTTTATCGAGGCTTTAGCTGTTGCTTTAACTCCTGTTTCTCATAAAATAAAATTTTCTCTTGGTATCGGTTGTTTTTTCCTTTTGGGCGGCATGTATATGAACTACTCATTTCATGGACCTATTTGGTTTAGTGGTGCAGCCGTTGTTTTGGCGTATATTCCTATGGCATGTATCCATAAAAACCTGGCTTTGAACTTTTCTGAAAAATCATAAATTGGCTACAAATTCTCATATCAACCCCAAGGCTAAACGCCAAAAAGAAGCTGTAGATATAGAGCACCTTTTTAGCGAGTTACAATCTGGTCAGGTGAGTGCTTTAAGTCGTGCCATTACTTTAGTGGAGAGTACGGCTGGTGGTGATTCCGCTTTCGCGAAAGCAGTCTTACAAAAGTCCTTACCCTATTCCGGAAAATCCTTTCGATTAGGAATCACTGGTGTGCCAGGTGTGGGAAAATCTACTTTTATAGAATCCCTTGGAATATCACTCATAAAACGCGGTAAAAAAGTAGCTGTACTTGCCATAGATCCATCGAGCAACATCTCACGAGGCAGTATTTTAGGCGATAAAACCAGAATGGAAGAATTGGTGAAAAGCCACCAAGCTTTTATACGTCCTAGTCCTGCAGGAACCACACTGGGTGGCGTGGCGCGCAAAACACGTGAGGCAATCATCTTATGTGAAGCAGCAGGCTACGACTTTATTATCGTAGAAACCGTGGGTGTAGGACAAAGCGAAACCGCAGTCCATAGCATGACCGACTTTTTCTTACTCCTCAAACTTGCTGGCGCCGGTGATGACTTGCAAGGAATCAAACGCGGCATCATGGAAATGGCAGATGCCATCATTATCAATAAAGCCGATGGCGATAACCAACTCGCCGCAAAACACGCCCGACGCGAATTCAAAAATGCCGTGCACCTTATGCCACAAAAAGACCACAACTGGCCTACACAGGTACTCACCTGTAGCGGCCTCAACAACATAGGTCTCACGGAAGTCATCGAAGAAATAGAAAACTATACCGCACACGCAGTAGCCAACAAAAGCTTTACCAAAAAACG
>NZ_JBLIGN010000044.1:0-22179 GCF_047636915.1 Nonlabens sp.
AATTGGTAAATGCAGTATGACATTTTTCAACAGCCTCTAGAGCTTCTTTTTCGGTCATTAAATCATAAGATTTAATTTCTTTTCCAGTTGCTGGGTTTACAGTAGTGATATTAGATTCCATTTTTTTATTTTAATGTAGGCCTAATTAGTTGAACAGTTGGTTAAATAAATATAAACACGTCTTATTTTAACACTAATAAAGGGTTATATCAATATTCATTAACATAGTTATTGATTTATTTCATAACCTCTATTAATAGTTTATATTCCTACCTCTTTCGCGAAAGCGGAATTATAAATCAATTCTAGCCTTAATAAGATTTTTTAGTTAAACGATACTGTAGACCATGTAAAGAAAAATGTCATCATCACATCAAATACACGAGTGTTGCAGCGCACTACTGATGGAGTAATTTGAACCACTTTAATTACGCTATTATATATATCATATTCAAACATAGATATAAACCAGTCATTCTATAAATGTATTGCCAATTTACTTACAGAAATACTAGAATATATGATTACCTATTATTTAATAGTGGAAGTAATAAAATAAGCAGAATTAGAAAAATAAGCAGACTCAAATGAATTATTTATAGGCGTCTTTTAGTGGGTTAATTGTAATTTTTATGTTCCAAATTCTCAAAAAAAAGCAAAATAACTGCAGATTATCTGATGATAGGAATCAATCTTTTAATAGGCTATTTTATCCTAGCCGATGTTTTTATTCAATGGAAACTAACTTCTGTTACTGTTGTATTTTAATATGTCATTGCCCTACTTCTTTATCCAACATTTTTATGGTATTTATTATAATTTACGCATAACAATAGAAAGATTCGTCGCGTGTAGTATATACTCTTATTCACAGTTCTTATATGCTCTGTTTTAAGTGTAATACACCATTATGTGTTATTGAGATATACGCATCAACAAACGCTATTAGAGCATTTCAATGCCTCGACTAGTTGGTATGTATTCCTTTTTAAAGGATCTTAGCTCTTATTTATTGGGGATCCCATCCTGCTGCTGGAAGCCTTAAATAAGTTTTATAAAAAATACAAAGCTGCTTATTCAACTATCGAAACGGTAAATTTACGATGGCTAAAACACGTTACATGGATATACTTATCTACAATTGTAATCTCGTTCCTCCTATTTCTAAGTCAAAATTTAGACCTTCTACGCTTAGAAATTGATCAATTTTCCAGAGTTCTATTCGGCATACTAGTGATTTCTGTATTTTATTTGACTTTTCAGGGCATCCAACATTATACCCTATCTCATGTATATCGATTAATAATTAATAATTCAATGCTAGCTCCTGAGATAGAACTCAACAAGGACAAAAAAAGTAATAACTCAAATGGTTCCCGCCGATTGAATGAAGAAGAAAAAACATAGAAGTGGATATTCTGTCTGTTATAGAGAACGAAAAGATTTATCTGGTACCGAAGTTTAATTTAAAAGATTTAGCTTCTTGACTAGAACTAAGTAGACATAAAATATCAAGAATAATTAACGCAAAGGAAAAATAGGACTTTTATAATTTAATTAATAGGTATCGGGGCAACCACCTTCAAAAAAGGCTTGATGATCCTAATAACCATCGGTTTACTATTCTTGCTTTAGGACTTGAAAGCGGATTTAAAACCGAGCCGCTGCCGCTTACTCCTATGCACATCATAATGCCTTATACTCACTATTCATCATCTATATCGGCTATTGCTCTTCTGAACTATTAAATTAACTGTTGCTCTAAAAAGTCTTTAAATAAGTAAGCCTATAGCACTTTTTTAAACCAAGATCCAGAGTAATTGTACTGATCCCATCATCATTTTAAATTCTTAAACTAAAAAATCCCGCTTGAAGCGGGATTTTATAATGGCAATTATTTCAATTTACTCATCGCCTACTATATGCTCTATAGCAGCAGCAAGTTTGAAGTCTTTTTCTGTAAGGCCATTTACATCGTGAGTAGAAAGAGTGATTTCTAGAGTAGCATAGGTATTATGCCAGTCTGGATGATGCTCCATTTTTTCTGCCTCCATCGCGATGCGAGTCATTACAGAAAAGCAATCCATAAAGTTCTCAAACTCAAAAGTAGTATGAATAGCATCATCATAATAGTCCCATCCTTCTATAGTCTCTAAGTATTTTTCGATTTGCGCTTCAGTTAATTTTTCCATTGTCGTTTTATTAGTTGTCAAAGATATTTTTTATTTTCCTAGAATCCTTACCTATTCGTTCTTTAATTTCACCTTTCCTTGAACCATCGCTTGCTTTAGCTTTTCTATGCCAAAATAGGTGAGATTACCTAACTAATCTTTACCTTTTCACATTACTTGTAGCTTAAAGTTTATTAGCGTCAAAGATGGTTTAAGTATAATTTTTAAATATAACACCGCTTTTGCGAAAGAGTGCTTAATAAAATCTTAATCTTATTTAAAATATTCCCGATGAAAAAAAGGAACTCCTATCTTTATAAAATGATAAGAACCACACTTTTGCTACTGTTAGTTGCCACTTGCACCTTTGCACAAACTGATTCCCTTAAAATCAAAAAAACTATGGACGCTGTGCATCTAAGAGAGATTCCGCAGAATAATCTAGTGATAGATTTAGGGATTACACAACCTAACGGAAATTATGGCGATATAGCCAGAGCTGGGCTTCATATAGGAGCAGAATATCTATATTATACCAACAAGAATTTGGGCTTAGGCATCTCCTTAAGACATCAATACAATGAATTTGGCTATCTAGATTTTGAAAATGATGATGCTACAAACGTTACCCAAAATAACTATAACAATACTACTATCGCCATAGGACCTACTTATTCACATACTAAAAAAAGATTCCAATTGGATGTTTTCGCAAAAGTTGGAGTCGCATTTTTAAATCATCCAGAAAACAGTGTTTCTCAAATAGGAATAGGAAATACGCAAATATTTTCTAGTGAGACACAAAATGAACAAGTATCAAGTGGCTATTTAGAAGGTGGCTTGCGTTTTAATTATTACTTCCGTAGATCTGTTCAAGTGTTCTTTTCTCCACAATACAATACTACTTTGGGAAATCCAATTTCCTATTCTTACAGAGATGACAGTGCTACAACGCTCATTCAACCTCAGATATTTAAAAATATTAATGCTTCCAACTTGATTTTCAGTGTAGGTGTAAAAATCGCTCTAGGAAAAAAATATAGCAATGGAGAATTGCGGGAAGACGACTAACCTTGATGTTATTTAGTAGGTGAAATCGAATTTAAATGGGAAGGTTACTTTCCAAACACAACCTTTAAATACCTTGTTGTGAAGTGACCTATTTACTGATTTTAAATGGGATACGACAAACCCATATTACTATCTTAACTACCATTAGTATTGGAACTCATAACATATTTAATAGCCTATAATCCTATAATCCTATAAAATTATATTTTCCCTTTTTGCAAACAGATTAGTATCAATACGGGTGCTATAGTTTTTATGATCTCGTAAATCCAAGTATCACAAAGACCTATTATTTATCTCAGCATCTACAAAGCATCGTTTGAAAATTAATAGCTAGTTTCTTTCCTCTCCTTGTGATGCTATATACACCTATTTTGCTTTGAAACAGTTCTATAAATCATTTCTATTGCAATGTATGGTAGGCTACAGTAAGGCCTTTTAATTTTATATATTAAAGTTCTTCTATAAATATTATGCATTTAGCCTAACGATAACACCCAAAGTATAAGGTAAAAGACGCTGTATAGATATTTTTTATTCCTATTAGTTACATGAATTTGTAGAAATTATAAATACAGTTCAACAGAAGTAATCACAAGAGCATACAGGTGTGCCCAACTAGAATTAAACATTCCCTAGAGGTAGTAAATTTAAATTAGAACCCTGTATTCCAACAAAAAAAAGCTCTATTCCGAAATAACATCCTGAATAGAGCTTTTAAATTTATCTAATCAGGTTGGTTTACTTGCTCTTTCCGTGTATTTTAAGTTCTCGATACCTAGCAAAAGAAGCAATAACAAGTATCACAGACAAAGTAATAATCGCAAACTTATAAGAGATGATCTGGTCGCCACTGGCATAACTGTGCAGTCCTGACAAGTAAAAATTAACACCAAAATAAGTCATCAAGACACTTGCAAAAGCAATCACAGACCATAAATTAAAGGTCCATCTCCCTTTTAATCCAGGCACGAGTCGCAGGTGTAATACAAAAGCGTATATAAAAATGGTGATTAAAGCCCAAGTTTCCTTAGGATCCCAACCCCAATAGCGTCCCCAGGATTCGTTGGCCCACATACCTCCTAGAAAATTTCCTATGGTGAGCATGATCAAACCTACGGTAAGTGCAACTTCATTGATATAAGTCAACTCTTTAATGTTCAGATCCATAATTTTTCTGTTCTTCTTTGTAGAGAAGATCATTAAAATCATAGTAACTAACCCGAGTATCATACCTAACGCAAAGGGCCCATAACTGCCTACAATAACGGCTACGTGAATCATCAACCAGTACGAATCTAATACGGGTTGCAGATTACCTATAGACGGATCAAGCCAATTCAATTGTGCTACCCATAAAATTATAGCTACTACAAAAGCCGTACTTGCCACAGTCATATCGCTCTTCCTACCGAACATTAATCCAAATGCCATCGTCGCCCATGCTACATAAATCAAAGATTCATATGCATCTGACCAAGGTGCGTGACCGCTCAAATACCATCTCGTAATTAAGGCTGCTGTATGCACAAAAAATAAAGCACCAATAACCCAAAAATGAAACTTAATGACCCATCGTATTTGTTTCATAGGCCTAAGGATCTCTACAATCAATAGAATCAACATAACAATTCCAAACCATACATACCATTTGTAAAGGTTTTTGAATACATTGTACTTATTGTAAAAAATTTCTGCATCTATTTTTTCTTCACTAGGTATAATTTCTGAACCATGGTATCGCTGAAATTCAAAAAGACTGTTCAATGCTGCATTTGCATTTAGGTAATTACCATTTGCATTTCCTTGATTGAGCAACGCGTTATAAGCTGGGAAAAAGTCTCTTACAAAACTGATATCACGCTCGTCTTCAAAGCCTGCTTTTTCCATGTCTGGTGATGCATACCAAGTATTGTTGTCAGCACCTTTTTTAGGAAATATTTTTAAAATAGATCCAGAAAGTACCTGATCAAGAATTCCTACGCTATAATTAATATCTATAAAACCTTGTTGAATACTGGTCTTTACATCAGCAGCATTTGCCTCGTCCAAATACGGACTTATTTTATAACTACCTAAGGTGTTGTCTTTTCTCCTGAAAAAATCCATTCCACGAGCATAACTAGTACTTTTTTCAACACCTAATATAGTTTTGAGAGAATCGTTTTTATAATTCAGCTTTACCACAGGAACATCGTACCACAGATCTCTAAACTGAATCATACTAATTATGGTTTGCTCAGGAGTAAGTCTTACAATACTATCACCTACTTTGGCCTCATAATAATCTCTTTCAGAAAGTCTTCGCAATATTTCACTGGCTAAGGTAGACATAGGTTTCATACGCCCGTCGTCCTGCACCACTACTCTACCAAAACTTTCTGCCTGTACAAGTGGCACCATATTAGCCACTATAATACTATCAGCTAGTCGTAATGGAATAGGTGGCATTTTAGGTGGTTCCAGATCTTCTCCAGAAACACTCGTATTTACCGCAGCAGCATCTTGATTTGTGCTTACTCTTTCTCTATTTTCAACAGCTGTAGAATGTTCACCTGCAGCGTGGTCATGTCCTGAATGGTCTTCTTGAACTTGTGCACCAGCCATACTTGCGGTACATAAAATAAGAATCATCGCAAGATGTTTTGCTTTTCGTTTTTTAACCCTTTCAATTAATCTTTTTAATTCACCAAATCTGGTATTGGGATCAAAAATCAATGCCATCAAACCAAAATACAGTAAGAAGTATCCAATGTAAGTAACTGTTTTACCCCAAAAATCGTGGTTGACAGATAAGTGTGTTCCCAACTCATCTGGATCAAAACCTGCTTGAAAAAAACGATACCCTTTTTTATCTAATACATTGTTCATATATATATGTGCTGGAGTTCTCCCGGCCGAATCGATAACGGTCACTTTACTTTCAAAAGCAGAATATGATTTCTCGGTCCCAGGTTGTTTACTGGCAATGAAATCGTTGAGCTCAATTGAAAATGGTATTTCTCTAGAGATAGAGCCATATTTAATGTATGTTTTTAAACCATTAATCTCGACATCTACATAGTCAGAAATAATTCCTTTCCCTCCTAACATCTCTATTTTTTGAGATTCTTTGCCACTACTTACCGTAGCGAGAATTCCGTGGGCTTGTGCTTTTGTAGGTACAGGACTTTTTATAATCCCTACTTCACCTTGGGTTACAGGATCTGGTATTACAAATTGCATACCTGCTAGTGTATAGAGAGATCTTAATTGTAAAGGTTGTATAGAGTCCGCAATTACCGTTCCTTCCATTTGGTCTGCCATACGTAAAAAGTTACCATTGTATGGGGTTTGTATGGTGTAACCGTTCCAGTTTTCAGTAATATTTATCAATCCTTTTTGCGCAGCAATCTCAGGATCTATGTTCACACCGAAGAGTACATTGTGAATGCTCGCTTCTTCACCAGCCTTAATCAAATGATCATGACGGGAACCTTTGCCAGCTTCGACAATCTTCAAATAGTAATCACTAGTCTCATCACCTTCTTTTAAACCTTCTACCGCGTCATAGATCATGCTATCTATGGTAACCGTAATATTCTTGTTGTAAAATTTAAAGTCTCTTGACGTATTGTAATCGTATTGTGAGATTAATAATTTTTTCTTTACAGATCGTTGCATCGGATTTCCTTCTTGATCTTCTCCTTGAATAATAGCACTAAAATAGGTTTCTTCACTTAAAAAGCTATTTTCCGTCTGTCCTTCCCGTATCAACATCATTCCCTCAAACGACATGTATCTGGTAATTCCTGCTCCTAAAATAATAATAATCCAAGAAAAATGTAAAGTAAGAGTGGCCCATTTTTTCCACTGGAACAACTGGTACCGCTTAATATTAAAAATAAAATTAAGCATTAACCACAACATAATTAAGGAAAACCACCATTCGTTGTACACCCATAATTTAGAAGTAGGCGTGTCATAAGAATTCTCAATAAAAGTTCCAGCCGCCATACTTGCTGCAAAAGCGAGTAATAGAACCGTCATTGTACGCGTACCAAAAAGCAAAGCAATCAATCTGTCTTTCATAGGATTTTTATACGAGCGGCAAAGATACTTCACAAAAGTCGCAACACCATGTCTTGTGAGTCGCATTGAAGTGCGTATTTTTACAGCATGATTAAGATAATTATCATAGGAACTGGTAATGTGGGAACCCACTTATGCCGTGCCATTGAGAGCAACTCACACTCTAGCGGGCTTCTGCTTGTAGGATATTACAATAGAGCTCAAACGGAGGTCTCTGGAATTAACACAAATTTAATACCCGATATTCATAGCCTTCCTGAGTGTGACCTTATTTTACTGGCTGTCCCTGACGATTCTATAGAAAAAGTGTCACAGGAAATTCGTTCTTCACCAGCTATAGTAGCGCATACGAGTGGTAGTGTTGCTATGAAAGTCCTGCAAAATCACAAGAATCACGGTGTCTTTTATATGCCTCAAAGTTTCAGCAAGTCTAGAAAACCTAATTTTGAGGAGATTACGATTTGCTTAGAATCAAGCACTTCAGCTGTAAATAAAGTGCTGGAAATAGTGGCTGTTACGCTTTCGCGAAAGCGAGAACAAATCAATTCTCAACAACGTAAAAAACTGCATCTTGCGGCAGTATATATGAATAACTTTGTGAACCATTGTTATTCTAAGGCTGGAGAAATCATGAAAGAAGCCTACATGGACGCCAATTTATTAGATGCCTTGATGCGAGAAACCTTAGAAAAGGCCATAGATCTTTCTCCTCAAAAAGCACAGACAGGACCTGCGATAAGAAACGACTTAAAAACTATAGAAAAGCATTTAAAAATGCTTGAAAAAGAAGATCGAGAAATGTATCGATCCATAACTACATCCATACAAAAAACACATGGCAACAAGCTATAAAGAATTACTTCACGACATCACGACTTTTATTTTAGACGTAGACGGCGTACTCACTGACGGCAAATTATTGATTTCTGAAAGTGGTGAGTTGCTGCGCACAATGAATGCAAGAGATGGCTATGCGATGAAAACCGCGCTCAACAACGGCTATAATGTTTGTATAATTACTGGAGGCACTAATGAAGGTGTTAAAGACAGATTGGTAGGACTAGGTATCCAAGATGTTTTTCTGAACGCGAGCGATAAAATGATCCAATTGCATGAATATGTGGCAAAGCACCATCTAAAACCAGAAAACATAGTCTTCATGGGTGACGACATGCCCGATGTTCCTGCGATTAAATTTGTAGGACTAGGCTGCTGCCCGCAAGACGCAATACCAGAAGTAAAAGCAGTAAGCCAATACATTTCTCATAAAAAAGGCGGCGATGCCTGTGTACGTGATATTATAGAACAAGTCATGAAAGTACAAGGTAAGTGGAATGTACAAGATGGAAAAATCGTGAAATCCACCTAGGAAATTTAAAATTGAAATTAGATAATTAGTAGGAGATAACAATTGTAAAGCACAAAGACACCACAAGACCTTTCTAATGAATCGTAACCTAATAACTTGAAAATGTACAAAATAGTTATTTGAATTGATATTCAAGAAAATTTATTGGGCTAATAATGTTTTTGAAAAGCTGTTCGTTTGAAATTTAGGTGAGACCGGATAGAGCTACCTCAAAGTCTTGTTGACTAAATCTCCCCTTAAAGTCATGTGTAGGCAGATTTTTTAACTAGTTTATGAAGGTATTGGTTAGGAAATGTCATTATACAATGGGTGTTATCAAGGTTGGAATCCTACTATTAGCAAATAGAAAGTTTCCCTGATCACAATAAAATTAATGCCTAAGCTCGTTACTCTCCATTTTGCCCGTTAGTGCAGTTTCTCTCTTAGTGCAAACTGCGCTTATCGGATATAAATTCTTAAAAAAAGAGTTTTAAAATTAGTTCGTGTTTGTGCTTCATCGCAGAATATTAAATTTCTATCTGCGGAGATGAATAAAGGTTTCCAAGTATTTAGTATTTTGCAAATTAAAAATTGGTGTATTGATACAGGAGGCCTTTATTCTTTGATTTTTATTTTCGATTTTTACAGGAAAACCTTTTTTATATTTCCCTTTTAATTTTAATTTTGTTTTCCCTTAATTCATTTGATGACTGCTTTTTTAAAAATCATACGATGGCCTAATATCCTGATGACCATTCTTACACAATTGGTCATAATCTATGGCTTACTAATCCCTTATGGAGTAGATCCCGCTTTAAACTGGTGGCAATTACTTTTGTTGATAACGGCAACAGGAATGCTCACAGCAAGTGGCAACGTAATCAACGATATTTATGACGTAACAATTGATCAAGTAAATAAGCCAGAAAAGCTTCTAGTCTCTAAAAGTATTTCTGAAAAAAGTGCTTATAACTTATATTTTATACTCACCATACTCGCTGTAGTTTGTGGTTTTATGCTCGCTAACAGTATACATAAACCTATTCTGTCCAGTGTTTTTATAGGAGTCGCTTTTGTTTTGTACCTCTATGCGAGCTCGCTCAAAGCTATGCTCTTCATTGGAAATATCCTTATCTCCTTGTTGGTCGCATTGGTAATTCTTATTACTGGAATCTTTGAATTATTTCCATCCATCACGCCCGAAAACCAACTCGCATTCAAATTCCTTATGGAGCGATTGTTAGAGTTTGGTCTTCTGGCATTTTTAATCAACCTGGTTAGAGAATGGGTAAAAGACTGTGAAGATGTGAATGGTGACAAAGTTGGTGGCAGGAATACCCTTGCTATTGCGTTAGGAAGAACTAGAGCCGCCAAATGTATTGCTGTTTTTACTATGGGTATTGTGATTTTGTTAGGCTGGTATGTATATGAGTACATCTATCCAAATGATATCGCTACCTATTACTTTCTATTTTTAATCATTGGACCATTGCTCTTTGTAATCATCAAACTCTGGACTGCTGAGAATCAAGAAGAATTTCACCTGCTTTCTTCTGTGCTTAAAGTCGTTCTTCTTTTAGGTATTTTATCCATAGGAATCGTTAGAATCAACTATTATTTGAATTAATATCTATGCTGGCACAAAAATTTGCAAACACTGAAATCATTCTCGCATCTCAATCACCTAGGAGGCAAGAACTTTTAAAAGGGCTTGATCTAAATTTTAGAATAGAGACCAGACCAGTTGATGAGGTATACCACAATGATCTAAAAGGACACGAAATCACTGATTATCTCTCTATTTTAAAAGCAAGCGCTTTTAAAAATGATTTAATAGACAGCCAAATTTTGATCACTAGCGATACTATAGTATGGTTTCAAGACAAGCCCTTAGAAAAACCAAAAGATGCTCAGCACGCAGAAAAAATGCTCCAGCTTTTGAGTGGTAAAACACACGAGGTATTTACCTCCGTATGTTTTACAACCATTCAACGTCAACAAGTGATTTATGATGTTACCAAAGTTCATTTTGCTGTACTTACCGACGAGGAGATTCATTACTACGTGACTAATTATAAACCTTTTGATAAAGCTGGCGCTTATGGTGTTCAAGACTGGTTGGGTTATGCAGCTGTTACACGTTTAGAAGGTTGTTATTATAATGTTATGGGTTTGCCACTGCCCAAAGTATATGAGTTTTTGAAAAGGTATTAGGATTATTTTGTTTTCTCCTTTGTTTTGAAAATAGCATTCTACACTAGACCTCATGGCGCTTTCGTGAAAGAGAGAACTATGTAAGTCTTATTGCGGGTTTATATTTCTTAGTGACGAGAGCAGCATGGAGAAAATACCTTTTCAAGAATTTATCGAGCAAGCACCAGATTCGTTATTTGAGAGTGCTGACCAACTTGGAAAAATCACAACTGTATGGACATTGTAGAGTTCTGTAATGATATTAGAATTAAGGTAAATGTACAGCAAATCTTCTATTACTATAAAACTGGATTGCTGTCAAAATCACAAGCATTACTTGTCTGTAAAGATTTAAAAAATAATATTGATCCTATAGAAAAGCAACGCATCCAGCAAACAATAATCAATTCTAAAAATAACGCAAAACACCATTTTTATAATAGTGATCTACTCACCATGAGCAATGCCATTATGCAAAACAAGACATCAAAAAGTGTTCTTTGACCCTTTTATGGTTTTTTGCCTATCTCAAAGTAGAACAGCGAGCCAATCGCGATACATTAGATCATTTTTTTGAAAAACAAATGAAAAACTCCAAACTGTTGCTCAACACTGGAGAGCGAGATCATGCACAGTTCTTTAATAAAATGCACTTAAAGGTAACTAGCGTTGTAGAGAAGATAAAGATCAATCAAGATTTGATCTATTTTCAAAATTTTATTTAGCTAGTTACCCTTAGATACTAACTCGATAAAACCCACAAAAAAAAGATCCACTTCAAAGAAGTGGATCTTATAATACTATTCAAGTACTAGGACTATAATAAACGCTGCTTATTAAAACATCTCACGACTCGAGAAGTGGAATCCACTTTCGATAGCAGCATTTTCATCACTATCACTTCCGTGAACGGCATTCTCTCCCATACTTTTTGCAAACATCTTTCTAATAGTGCCTTCAGCAGCATCAGCAGGATTTGTAGCACCTATTAAGGTACGGAAATCTGCCACAGCGTTTTCTTTCTCAAGTACAGCAGCTACAATAGGACCACGAGTCATGAATTCTACTAATTCACCATAAAATGGACGCTCATTATGTACTGCATAAAATTCCTGTGCATCGGCAACAGTCATTTGAGTTTTCTTAAGAGCAACGATTCTAAAACCGCTAGCTGCAATCTTATCAAGTATAGCACCTGTGTGACCGTCTTCAACGCCATCAGGCTTAATCATTGTAAATGTTCTATTAGTAGCCATTTTATTTTATTTTTTTAAATTGCGTTGCAAAAATAACCCTTTAGTTAGTTTTGCTTGAGATTTATCTAGAGATAATTTTAATCTTATTTCATTTAACTAGTAGCAGGTATGATTCTTTTGATTGTTTAGAATGTTAGATAAACGATTGTACCTTACTAATACTCTTCAACCAAAATACCAAATACCTCCTTATTCTACGATATCAATTTAAAAGCAAAAAGAACATATGTTTCCATTCAAGCATTTCTTTTGTCGATGACATGTAAAGCTAGCTTGTTCATTCTAAAAATATAGATAAGGATACAGCTAGACTACAAAAGAATAGGTGCTCGCTTAAAAAACTTAAATGCTAGCCGTTCCATTTGATAGTTTTGCAAACAATACAGATAAATAATTCAAACGTATCAAAAATAATGGAGAGTTATAAATTATTACGGGAACATCTTAATTGTATTGAGCAATTTTAGGTGGGCCCGAGCAAGAACATAAAGATTTATCGTTTAATTCTGGAAAATTGGAATTGGTGGTATTAACTTTTCGATCATCCAAAAATTGGTGCTTTCTAGAACAAATAACAATTCCAATAACGCTCCACAAGGATACTTTCCCATTAGGCAAAAGTTCGAAGTAGGTTTAAATTGAAATTCTAAGATGCTATAAAAAAAATAAGTACGACAGTCCAAAGGATTAAAAGCTTCCAGCTATCCATCAAAATCATTACCTTTACTGACCTATGAATACAGACCAAATTCAAAGCTTGAAACAAGAGCTTTCTACTCCTAAAAAAATTGTTATTGTTCCTCACAAAAACCCAGATGGTGATGCCGTTGGTTCGGTAATAGCTCTTTACGGATACTTGATACAATCAGGTCATAAAGTGAATATGATAAGCCCTAACGATTTTCCAACATTCTTAAAATGGATGGAACACAGCGATTTATTTTTAAATTATGAACAGGAAGAGAAAAAAGCAGATCTTCTCATAAAAGAAGCAGATTTTATATTCAACATGGACCACAATGCTTTTCATCGAGCTGGACATATGGAACGAATATTAGGTGAAGTCCACGCTACTTATGTCATGATCGACCACCACCAGCAGCCAGATGATTTTGCTACCTATACGTATAGCGATACAGCTATGAGCTCTACCTGTGAGATGGTTTATCATTTTTTAGAGATGCTGTCCGATACTGATAAAATCACACCTGCAATGGCTACGGCTATGTATACAGGAATCCTTACTGATACCGGAAGCTTTAAATACCGTTCTACCACTTCCACTACGCTTCGTGTTGCTGCAAACCTAGTGGATAAAGGTGCTAACAGTGAAGCGATAAACCGTAAAATTTATGATGTAAACACACCTTCTAGAATGAAATTACTAGGTGTCGCTTTAAATAATATGGTGATTCTAGAAAAATACCGTACAGCTTTCATTACGCTTACTCAAAAGGAACTAGACGCTAATAACTTTAAAAAAGGGGACACAGAGGGTTTTGTAAATTACGCCCTTGGTTTAGACGGAGTTGTTTTTGCTCAAATTTTAATAGAAAAAGAAAGCGAATCTATAATTAAAACTTCTTTAAGGTCAAAAGGAGATTTTGATGTAAATAAACTGGCTCGAGATAATTGGGAAGGCGGCGGTCATAAAAATGCAGCTGGTGGGAAATCTGATCTCTCTATGATAGATACCGTGAAAAAATTAATTAGTATATTGCCTCACTATGAAAAAGAGCTTCATGAAGTGGTTATCTAAGACAGTTCTTTCAGGTATTATCTGTGTCTTTATTTACGGCTGCGGTAATAAGGTAGAACCACGAAAACCTATCACTAATGCTACCAGTTCTAGTATTGAAAAATCCATTGAAGACAATAAAAAACTGTATGCTGCCGAAGAGAAATCCATAGAAAATATAATCAAAAGTTTAGACAAAACGTTTGAACGCAGTTCCAACGGATTCTATTATGCATTTATAAAAAAAGATTCTACCATAGGCTTACAACCTAAATTTGGTGATCGTGTAACTTTTCAGTACGACGCTATAGCGCTTAATGGAGACACTATTTACAGTAGGGAAGAACTCTCTCCTATTACAAAGAGTCTCGACCAGGAATATGGGATCTTTAGAGGTATGCGAGCTGCCTTGAAATTGATGAAAACTAATGAAGAAATGATCGTATATTTCCCATCTTATGCCGCTTATGGTTATTACGGAGATAATAATCGTATAGGGGCAAATACTCCTTTCAGAAGTACGGTAAAACTTATAGGCATAAATTTAAAACAATAAATTACGGATAAACATGCTGCTTTACACTCTTAAGAGAAATAGGGGTTTTCGTACAGTACTTAACACCTTGAGAAAACAAATAACTAAATAAATCATAACAAAAAACAAACTAGTAAAATGAAAAAAATCCACGGACTCCTAGCCATAATTGCCCTTGTGTTTATAGCATCATCTTGTGAAGACAAGTATCCAGACGTTGAAGATGGAATATATGCAGAAATCCAGACGAACAAAGGAATTATGTTTGCCCAACTCTATTATCAAGAAGCCCCCATTTCTAGCGCAAACTTTATCGCATTAGCGGAGGGAAAACATCCATTAGTAAACGATTCATTGAAAGGAAAGCCATTTTATGATGGCTTAATTTTTCACAGAGTTATGAAAGATTTTATGATTCAAGGTGGCGATATTACTGGAACAGGAAGCGGTGACATCGGTTATAAATTTGACCAAGAAGTGACTGACACTTTAAAGCACGATTCAAAAGGAATTCTTTCTATGGCAAACTCTGGTCCTGATACCAATGGAAGTCAGTTCTTTATCATGCATAAGGAAAACCCTTCCCTAGATATGCGTTATAATGTATTCGGGAAAGTGGTAAAGGGTATTGAGGTAGTAGACTCTATCGCTATGACACCTGTAGACGGTCAGCGTCCGGTAGACTCTATGGTGATGCAAAAAATATCAATTATACGCAAAGGAAAGGAAGCTAAAAAATGGGATGCCGTGAAAACTTTTGAAGAGGCTATAAGCGCAGCAGAAGCAAAAAAAGAAGAAGCTGCTAAACTTGCTGCCGAAAGAAAAGCAGCCGCTCCAGCTGCAAGAACAGCAAAATCGGAAGATTTAATGACTCTTAAGGCAAAAGCAACTAAGTTGCCTAATAGTAACGTGATGGTTTATATAAAAACTGAAGGAACAGGTTTAAAACCAGCAGAAGGTGTTTCTGTCTTGATGGATTATAGTGGTTTCTTTATGAACGGTACTTTATTTGATTCTTCCATTTTAGAAATAGCTCAGCAGTTTGACAACATAAATGCTAGAAAAGAACAAATGGGCGCTTACGCTCCTATGCCTGTTCAATACAGTTCTTCTGTAGGAATGGTCCAAGGTTTTAAAGATGCAATGTTGAGTATGAATTACGGTGATGAAATCGTCGCTTTTATTCCATCTGACCTAGCTTATGGGGAGCGCGGTGCTGGTGGTGTTATTCCACCCAATACAGATCTTGTATTTGAGATGAAGATCACCCAATAAAATTTAGAAGTTTTGTTCTTTATTAATTTCAAGCGTGTTGTTTATGACAACACGCTTTTGTTGTTACAATCGTCAGAATAAATCAACCTTCTTTATTGTACCAATTACTATTACTCCTGTTAACACCTTTTAAAATCGGCAGGAAAAGGTTCCATCCGGTAGTTTCTGCTAAAAGAGAACTCTCTTCTAGCATTGTAAAATCCTTTTTTTTATAAGTAATTAACAGCATTTAATTTTAAAAAATAAAAACCTAATATAACCGTCTCAATTTATTTGGCTGATATAACAACTTGACTTCTCATTATTAATTTAATAAATAATAGTTAATGACTGCAAAACTTCTGATAGCTTTGTGAAAACACCTTTCCATATTTCTTAAATTAGTAACATGAAAAAAATCATTTATACCAACCTTGCCCCTAAGCCTATCGGTCCATATAACCAAGCAGTATATTATAAGAACGATTATGAAGCGACGCTTTATACCAGCGGTCAGATAGCCATTGATCCAGCAACTGGTGAGTTAAAAATAGAAAACCTAAAGGATGAGACTCATCTGGTCATGAAACATTTAGAAAGCTTGTTACAACAAGTGAACATGAACTTTGAGCACGTTCTTAAAACTACTATATTCTTAAATAATATGAATGACTTTGCAACTGTAAACGAAGTTTATGGCAGTTATTTTAATGAAGCAACAGCTCCAGCAAGAGAAACTGTAGAGGTAGCAAACCTTCCTAAATATGTGAATGTAGAAATTTCACTCATCGCCAAAAACGATATTTAACATGCCTATAGCACACTCAGAACTTATTATTAATCCAGATGGTAGCATCTATCATCTCAACCTAAAACCGCATCAACTAGCAGCTACGGTAATAACTGTAGGAGATCTAGAGCGTGTAAAGGAAGTTTCTAAACACTTCGATGCCATTGAATTAAAAGTAGGAAAGCGCGAGTTTATCACCCATACAGGAGTGTATAAAAACAAACGCATCAGCGTGATCTCTACAGGTATAGGAACTGATAATATAGATATCGTTTTTAATGAACTCGATGCGCTAGTCAACGTTGATTTTCAAACACGTGAGATTAAAAAAGAACTCAAATCACTAGATATTATTCGTATAGGAACTAGCGGTGCTGTACAAAATGAGATCCCTATAGACAGTTTTTTACTCTCTCAACG
Organism: Nonlabens sp.; assembly: GCF_047636915.1. Taxonomy (GTDB): domain Bacteria; phylum Bacteroidota; class Bacteroidia; order Flavobacteriales; family Flavobacteriaceae; genus Nonlabens. The sequence continues at coordinate 16,848 of NZ_JBLIGN010000044.1, forward strand.
CGGAATTGGTTTTGACAGTCTGATGCATTGGTATGATAATGATGGTGGGGACCTCGCTTTCGCGAAAGCCGTATCTCAACAAATATCTAGATCAAAACTACATTCTGCTCCTTACGTTGTTTCCTGTGATCAAGATCTTGCTAGAAAATTCCAAAGCTTAGAAATGATAAACGGCAATACCTTGACTAATGTAGGTTTTTATGGACCGCAAAGCCGCAAAATCAGGATACAACCCGCAGAGAAAAATCTCAATGAGCATATAGCCTCCTTCAACTTTGAAGGACATAAAATCACCAATTTAGAAATGGAAACTGCTGGGATATACGCAATGGCAAACCTTTTAGGGCATAGAGCTGTATCTTTGAACGCTATACTTGCAAATCGTACAACAGGAGAATTTTCAATTCATCCAGGTGAAACAGTAGAAAAATTAATCAAGTTTACATTAGACTCGATCGTAGCTTAAAATAGTTGATTAGAGGCTTTAAAACATTCTAATCTTGTTCGTACTTGTGTAGTATATTTGTAACAATGGATAAATTAACAACCATAAAAATAGGCGGTGTACCAGAGCATTTTAACTTGCCCTGGCACTTAGCATTAGAGGATAATGCTTTTGAGAAAGCGGGAATCAATTTGCAGTGGGAAGACATACCAGAAGGTACTGGACTTATGAGTAAACTCCTGCGTGATGAAGAACTGGATGTAGCTTGCATTCTCACAGACGGAATTGTAAAAGACATCATAGGAGGTAATAAATCACGCATTCTCCAAGTTTACGTACGTTCACCATTACTTTGGGGAGTTCATGCACCTGGACAAATTGAAGCAGACCGTACCGAGCAATTGGAGGATGGAAAAATAGCCATAAGCCGTTATGGAAGCGGTTCTCATTTAATGAGTTACCTTCTTGCAAAAAGACACGGTTGGGACACCAACGATATTGAATTTGAACTGGTCAACACGCTAGATGGTGCTGTGAATGCGCTTAGTACAAATAAAGCACAATTGTTCCTTTGGGAACGATATATGACACAACCTTTTGTAGATCAAGGAATATTTAAACGCCTAGAGACTATTGCTACACCCTGGCCCAGTTTTGTTATCGCAGCTACAGAAAGCTGTATCAGAGAAAAAGAAGAAGCCCTTTCAAAAATGCTTTATATTATAAATACCTATACTTCTGATTTTAAACATATTCCAAGTATAGATCGCACTATTGCTTCTCATTATAACCTTCAAGTGGGTGACGTCCAACAATGGTTATTACGCACAGAATACAGCAGTGATCAATTATGGGAAAGTACGGTAAATAAAATAATTGAAGAGTTTACGGCTGTAGGTATCATCGATAGGCTGGTAGGTCTTGAAGATTTAATTTATAATATTCCCAAGATTGATGAGGAAGAATAATGGCGTACCCTTCATCTTTAGCGGGCAGGACCTATAGACTATCTAATTCCAAAATTTGTTTGCCGTTCAATTGCTATCTATAACCGCATCAAAAGAGATGTAGTTGAGGTCATGATTTTTTTAAGAAAACAAAACGGAAAAAATATTTAAAACAACCACATGTCCATGAACCACCGCATACTTTTTGAAGACAACCACCTGATTGCTATAAACAAACAATCTGGAGATCTCGTACAAGGAGATAAAACTGGAGATGAGATTTTGCCAGACTTAATAAAGGATTATATAGGCAAAAAATACAATAAGTCAGGGGCGGTTTATTTAGGTGTCGTTCATAGATTAGACAGACCTACAAGCGGCGTAGTTATTTTTGCACGTACTTCAAAAGCTTTGCCAAGAATGAACAAACTCTTTGCAGAGCAGGAAACGAATAAAACTTATTGGGCCATCGTAGAAGGTAATGTACCAAAGAAAAAAGAGCGGTTGGAGCATTATTTAGTTCGCAATCCAAAGCAAAATAAAAGTTATGCCCATGATCATGAAGTGCCCAATTCCAAAAAAGCAGCACTTTCTTATGCTGTTATAAAAGTATTGGACAGGTATACATTGCTGGAAATTAAACTAGAAACAGGAAGGCACCATCAGATTAGATCACAGTTGAGTAAAATAGGCTGTGTGATCAAAGGAGATTTAAAATACGGTGCTAAAAGAAGTAATAAAGACGGCAGTATTCACCTTCACGCAAGATCTTTAGAATTCATACATCCCGTAAAGAAAGAACCTGTTAAAATTTTTGCTCCAGTGAATAGTAAGGATGCTTTGTGGAAAGCTGTTGCTGAGTTATAAGTTAATTAGACCTTTAGAATTAGCTTTTCAAATTTAACCAGAACCGCTTCAACCACTAATAATTGTCTACAAGCTAGCCTATCTGTCCTGTGCGTTCTTCTCTCAAAAAGGCTCGTCAGATACAAGTTCTTAGTCGGTGGGCTTTTATTCTTAATTTATTTATAAAAGACTCTTCTACACTTTTTTTTAAGAGTTTAACTAGTGCGGGATCTTCCATTCCTGATATCTAGCAGGAGCCATCCTATGCAATCCATTCTCCATTAAACTCGTCGCATCTAAGTTTTAAAGTGAGTAGTTTTTTATTTTAATAGTTACAAATGATTGACGCCTGCACTTAAAAGTAGTTTTGACTCTTTCTAGGTGTAGTTCATCGAATTGATAAGAATAGTATAACTATACGAGCAGCAGCGGAACATAAGTTAACCCAACTGGATCGCCATCTACAGCTCTTCATAAAAGCGCTGCTAGAATAGGCAATAGATATAATTTTTCTGGAATTTATTTATTTTTCTTAATCAAGCTGCTATTATCTATCCTAGAAGTAGTTATAGATTAAACATTTAATTCAGAGAAATCGAAAAGAAAAACTAAAACCCGCAAAGCTATGTGTTTAAGTATACTTAAATACTTTATAAAATTGTTTGGAACAGCCTTTCTTGTAACTGCTTTGATGTTCATAACCTGCACGCTTCTATACGTGTTTGGAAACTCTGCTTTTAAATAGGTATAGAGAACGCATTCCATAATGTCCACAAAAACATCTAGAATTTTACAAACACCTTCACATATCTTGGTACTCTTTTAGATTAATTTAGAGGCTCACTTGAAAACTAATTATGACTTCACTTAAAATCGCATTAGACTGGACTCCTAACGCAAATCATATCGGTTTTTTTATAGCTCAAGAATTGGGTTATTATAAAGATGAGGAGCTAGCGATAACCATAATTGACCCTTCTCAAGATGATTATAAAGTAACTCCTGCAAAAAAAGTAGCACTTGAAAAGGTAGATATGGCATTGTGCCCGCTAGAGAGTGTAATGAGTTATCAAACGAAGTCAAAACCTTTTGATTTAATCGCTATTGCGGCTTTATTTCAAGAGGACTTAAGTGCCATAGCCTGTAAATCAGGAACAGGAATAAATACTCCTAAAGATTTGGATCATACCACATATGCATCTTACAACGCTCGCTATGAAGATGCTATTGTTAAGCAAATGATCAAAAACGATGGTGGCAAAGGAATTCTAAAATGTGTTTATCCAGAAAAGCTAGGCATATGGGAAACTATAGAAAAGGATCAAATTCAATCCACTTGGATTTTCACCAATTGGGAAGGCATACAAGCCGAACAAATAGATATGCCATTGGAACTTTTCAAAATGAAGGATTATGGCATTCCTTACTCCTATTCTCCTGTGATTACTTGTTCTAAACGTATCGTTAAGTCAAAACAAGAGGCCTTAAAGTCTTTTTTACAAGCCACAAAAAAGGGTTTTGAATATGCCCAACAACACTCTGAAAAAGCTGCCGAAATACTAAAACCACTCGTTCCTGAGAAAGACAAGAACATGGATTTAAAGCAATCTATAGAGGTAACTTGTTCCGTTTTGGGTGTTTCAGATCATTGGGGTAAGATGAATCCAGACGGAATTGGTGAATTTTTAAGTTGGCTACAGGGTCAAAAATTAGAAAATCACAACTTAAAAGCAGCCTCACTTTTTACCAATAATTTATTGTAATGACCCACATAGAAGAACTTCATAAAGCGCAGAACTATTTTTTCAAAACGCGTAAAGCCCAAGATATAAAATACCGAATACAGACCCTTCAACGACTTAAAAAAGTCATAGAAAGTAAAGAGCAACATATATATAAGGCACTAGCAGAAGATCTCGGTAAAAGCGAATTTGAAGCATTTCTTACGGAGTACAATGTAATTATAGGCGAACTCAAAAATTACATTTCTAGAATAAGCAAATGGTCTCGACCTAGAAGAGTTAGGCCATCTGTACTCAACTTTCCCTCTAAAGCAAGAATATATCCAGAGCCTTATGGAAATGTGTTGATTATATCGCCTTGGAATTATCCTTTTCAGTTAGCTCTAGCTCCATTGATAGGGGCCGTAGCAGCAGGGAATACCGTGGTGTTAAAACCTAGCGAATTCTCGAATGCAACTGGTCTTCTTTTAAGAGAAATCATTGAAGAAGCATTTGAAAAGGAACATGTTTCTGTCGCTTTAGGAGACGCTCAAACGGCGCAAGAATTAACAGCCTTACCTTGGAATTATGTATTCTTTACCGGAAGTCCAGACGTAGGTAAGTTGATTTATCAAGCAGCAGCAAAACACCTAACACCAGTAACTTTAGAATTAGGTGGTAAAAATCCATGTGTGATTCATGAAAGTGCCCATATAAAGGTAACTGCAAAACGCATTGTATGGGCTAAGTTTCTCAATGCTGGACAAACGTGTATAGCTCCAGACTATCTGTTAGTCCATAAAGATATAAAAGAGCCACTAGTAAAGGAAATCAAAATACAGATTCATAACTTTTTTGGTAAGGAAGTAAAGGACTCTCCAGATTTTCCTAGGATCAATAGAAAAGAGCATTTTGATAAGCTGGTAAAAATGATGGCTGGCGAATCACTTATCGAAGGTGGCGATCACGATAGAGAATCCTTATTTATCGCTCCTACTCTATTAAATGAGCCGTCTAGAAGCTCAAAAGTGATGGAGATAGAGATTTTTGGCCCAATTTTACCTGTGATTAGTTACTCTACAAAAGAAGATTTAGTGCGCTGGATAGATAGCTATGAAAAACCATTAGCGGGATATTGTTTTACGGGCAGTTCTAGGTTTGAAAAGTGGTTTATCAACCGGTTTTCTTTTGGTGGTGGTGTGATCAATGACAGTATTGTACACTATCTTAACGATCGCCTTCCATTTGGCGGCGTAGGAAATAGCGGTATAGGTTCTTATAACGGCCAGAAAACTTTTGAGACCTTCTCTCATTTCAAAGGAGTCGTACATCGCGGCACTTGGATCGATTTACCTGTTGTATATGCACCTTAT
>NZ_JBLIGN010000045.1:0-21897 GCF_047636915.1 Nonlabens sp.
CAATACCAAACTTTTCAAAAACAGAAGTTCTTGGGTTGTGGTATTTTACAATAGACTCTTTATGTGGGGCAATAGTTTTTAAATAGTTTTTAATTTCATCATAAACTCCTTGGTCATCAACCACTATTGAAGTGTAAGTGTCATTAAAAACATCTCTCATAAGGGAATTGGTGCGACTTACTTCGGTCATCACCTTAGTCGGGAAGTTTGATTTGTGTATTTTACTACACATAGTTTCCCATTTTTCAACAAGATTTTGTAAATCTTGGTCCAGCTCTGCTACGAGTTTACCTTTTGCGACGGTGCGTACAATAACGCCAAATCCTTCAGGTTTAATGCTTTTTACAAGTCTTTTAAGTCGGCTTTTCTCTTCTTTCTCTTCTATCTTTTGGGATATAGAAATGCGATCGGAAAAGGGAACTAGAACAACATATCTACCTGGTAAAGAAAGCTCTGCACTTAAGCGAGGTCCTTTAGTAGAAATAGGTTCTTTAACTACTTGAACAAGAATAGGCTGTGTAGGTGTAACTGCTTCTTCAATTGCACCGTGTTTTTCTATGTCTTTTTCAAATTTGATATCGTTAAGCGCAAAATTTTTACGTCTACCGCTCAAAATCTGTTTGGTAAATTTAAGTTGGGTAAGGTATTTTACACCTAGGTCGTGGTAGTGTAAAAAGCCGTCTTTTTCATAGCCTACGTTTACAAATGTTGCGTTGAGGCCAGAAAGTACTTTGCGTGACTTGGCAATAAATATGTCACTTACCGCAAACTTATTTTCTTCTTCATCTTTATGTAGCTCGACTAGTCTACCGTGTTTGGTAAGCGCATAATCGATTTTTGTAGCACTGGAACGGATAATAATTTCTTTATCCATAATTCCTGTATATTTATAACCTCACTTTTTCTAACGATTAGAAATAGCAAAGTATGTTTATAAGTGTGTGGCACAAGCAATTTAATGTTTGTGCTGTAAACGAGTTGTCATTTGCAACCCTATGTCAAAGAACTCTTAAAATGGAAAAAGTAGTCTAAGACTACTTTTTCTTCTTGTGACGATTTGCACGACGACGTTTTTTGCGTTTGTGTGTTGCTACCTTATGTCTTTTTCTTTTCTTACCGCTTGGCATATCTCTTATTTTTTTACTTAACTTTTACGTTTGATTTAACTCCGTCTACAAATACTTTAGCTGGTTTAAAAGCAGGTATGTTGTGAGCAGGAATTTTAATTGTTGTGTTCTTCGAAATGTTACGCCCTGTCTTTTCAGCTCTAGTCTTAACAATAAAGCTGCCAAAACCACGTAAGTATACGTTCTCTCCAGTTTCTAAAGAATCTTTCACCTCGTTCATGAAAGACTCAACAGTTGCCTGTACATCAGTCTTCTCCATTCCCAGTTTGTCTGAAATTTTAGATACGATATCTGCTTTAGTCATTTTTAATGTTATTAGGGGTTTATTAAATAGGGCGCAAAGATACCGTAAAAAACTAAATATGAAATCCCTAATCAATTAAAATTTAAGAAGATATATATTGCAAGCAGCATTTTAGCATATTTTATGGACTTTTCTAGGCAACTTATTGATTGGTATATGGTTAACAAAAGGACACTGCCGTGGCGGGATACCGACAACCCATATTTTATATGGCTCAGTGAGGTTATTTTGCAGCAAACACGTGTTAAACAAGGGTTACCCTACTATGAAAGTTTTGTTAAAACCTTTCCAACTGTCCAAAAACTTGCCGCTGCGTCGCAAGATAGTGTCTTAAAATTATGGCAAGGATTGGGTTATTATTCTCGGGCTAGAAATTTACAGGCCGCAGCTAAGCAAATAGTCGATGACGGCCTAAAATTCCCTGATAATTACAAAGATTTGCTACATTTAAAAGGAGTAGGAGATTATACAGCCGCTGCAATTGCTAGTTTTGCCTTTAAAGAAGCAGTTCCCGTCGTTGATGGAAATGTGTATCGCGTCTTGTCTCGTATTTACGGTATCGCAACTCCTATAAATGTACCAGCAGGAGTAAAAGAGTTTAAGGTGTTGGCCACAAAACTGCTCAATACTAAAGATCCTGCTACCCACAATCAGGCTATAATGGAATTTGGCGCGTTGCAATGCACTCCTAAAAATCCAGATTGTTGTACCTGTCCTTTTCAAATGGATTGTGTGGCTTTTCAAGAAGAAAGAGTACCGCAGTTGCCGGTAAAAATTAAGAAAACCAAAGTAAAAAGTCTTTTCCATCATTACCTAGTGATACAAACACCTTCTGGAAAGACGATTTTGAATCAGCGCGATACGAGCAGTATCTGGGCAGGACTTTTTGAGTTTCCCTATATCGAGTCAAACGGCGCATTGTTATCAAATGAAGTGACAGAGCATGAAGTGTTTAAAGAAGTTACTTCTGGATCTCGCTTTCGCGAAAGCGGATACAATCAACAGCCCATTATTCATAAATTATCTCATAGAAAAATTCATGCTTATTTCTGGATTGTGAAAGTAGAAGAAGAACTGATAGATGCCATTCTAGTCGACGATGCATTTAAAAAACCAGTGCACGTTTTAATGGATCGATTTATGAAAGAATTCTGGCACAGAAATTAAAAGTATTTTGTAATTTATTAAGCTGAAATTTTTACGGATTTGGCTGTTTTTCTTATCTTTGTTGCTTCTTTTAAACACCATACAATCTAATAGATAACTCAATACAAACTAATTATGGCAGGAACAGTAAACAAAGTGATTCTAATAGGTCACACCGGAGATGAGTTAAAAATGAAGTATTTTGAAGGCGGCAATTGCATTGGGAGATTTCCTCTTGCTACCAACGAAGAGTACGTTAATCGCAGCACAGGTGAGCGCGTTTCCAACACAGAATGGCATAACTGTGTGGTCAGAAATAAAGCGGCTGAAGTCTGTGAGAAATACCTTAAAAAAGGAGATAAAGTCTATATAGAAGGGCGCATCAAAAACCGCCAGTGGACTGGAGATGATGGTCAACCGCGCTATACAACCGAAATTCAAGTCCAAGAGTTTACCTTTTTAACTCCTAAAAATGAAGCTGCTCCATCTACGAAACCAGACCAAAGTACAACGGTAAAAAAGCCACAACAGCCAGATGATGAGACGTTACCAGAGCAAAAACCACAAGGGAACAACTCCTATAGCGAGCCCGTACCAGATAGCAGTAGTGTAAATGAAGACGATGATTTGCCATTTTAACTCAAAAAGAATTAATTCATACTAATTGGATCCTGACCCATTGCTTTTTCTTAACGTTCCAATGATTTCTAGTGGAGATCAATTGGTATATGTAATAGTATTTGTTTTACTGCTCATAGGTAGCGCACTTATAAGTGGTGCAGAAGTTGCTTTTTTTTCATTGTCTACTACAGAACTTGATAATGAAAATGAAGAGTTTCCAAGACGTAGTTTGATTAAAAAATTACTCGATAGACCAAAAAAGCTGCTGGCTACTATATTGATAGCTAACAATACGATCAATATTACTTCTATATTAATATTTGGAATCTTGAGTGACAACTGGTTTTCAAACATTGAGCCTATAGCAGTCGATTTTGGAGTTCAGTTTCACCTAGATATTAGGTTCGTTCTTGAAGTGGTGGTCGTTACTTTTTTGATTTTGCTTTTTGGCGAGATATTCCCTAAGGTATATGCAAATCGAAATCCAAAGGGTTTTGCCAGTTTTATGGCCATACCGTTGAGTATTCTAGATAGGCTTTTTAGCTTTATTAGTTTACCGATGAGATATGTCACTCTACAAATTCAAGAACGTCTAGGAAGTAAGAAGTCCAAGATAACTATTTCTCAGCTTTCACAAGCCCTAGAGCTTACGGATGAAAACGATACTACTGATGAAGAGCAACAACTGCTTCAGGGAATTGTAAGTTTCGGTAACACACACACCAAAAACGTAATGCGTAATCGTACCGACGTTTTTGCTTTAGATGAAACACTGCCTTTTAAAGAAATTATACCTCAAGTGATAGAACACGGTTACTCACGAATACCTTGCTATAAAGAGAGTATTGATCAGATAACAGGAGTGTTGTATGTAAAAGACTTGCTTCCTTATATAGATCGTAAAAACTATGAGTGGACCAAGTTACTAAGAGAAGCCTATTTTGTGCCAGAAAATAAAAAATTAGACGACCTCTTACAAGAGTTTCAAGAAAAGAAAAAACACATTGCGATAGTCGTTGATGAATATGGCGGAACGAGTGGTTTGATTTCTTTAGAAGATATTATTGAAGAGATAGTTGGAGACATAAGTGACGAATTTGATGAGGAAGACCTTGTTTATTCAAAACTGGATGATAAAAACTATGTTTTTGAAGGTAAAACGCAATTAAAAGACTTCTATAGAGTTCTTGATTTGGAAGAGGAAGATATTAGTGCTTTTGATGCTTCAAAAGGGGAATCAGAAACGCTTGCTGGATTTTTATTAGAACAAACAGGTCATTTTCCTAGAAAACTAGATCAGATACTATTTCACAATATGACCTTTTTGGTAGAGGTCATGGATAAGAAACGCATTAAACAAATTAAATGTACACTAGCTTAAGAATTATATATGTATTGACATTCGTTGTGGCAGTCTGTAGCTGCAAGGAACAAGAAGTTTTGCCCAAACCTAGTGGGCAGCTAGCATTAGATTTTCCAAAAGGGAATTATATAAAGTCTGAGAATTTGAATTGTCCTTTTTCCTTTGATGTAAATGAATATACACGGGTCCTTGCAAAAAGAGATTGCTCTATGAAAATAGAATATCCCGGAATGGATGCTACACTATACCTTAACTACCTGCCCGTTCAAAATAATTTAAGACAACTGCTCATCGATGGACAGAAATTATCTTACGAACACAATCAAAAAGCAGACGTTATTGCCGACTTTCCCTTTGTGAATAAGAGCAATAATACCTACGGGATGATGTATGAGATAGAAGGTGATGCCGCTTCTAATGCCCAATTTTATGTCACGGACAGTACCAAGCACTTTCTTACTGCGTCGCTTTATTTTTATACACAACCTAATTATGACTCTATCTTACCAGCCATAGATTATGTTAAAACTGACATGGTAAAAATGATGGAAACCTTGAGGTGGAAAGAATAAAATACCCACTAATGGGTATTTTATCAAAACGATTTTTAGTTTATTTTTGATACCAACAAAAAAAACTCCGATGAAAAACTTTAAATTGGTTTCCCTAATTTTTATTATTGTTCTGGGAACATTCACAACATCATGCGATAATGATGATGATTCTGTACCTGTCGCAATTGTTAATGAATTTACTTATCAAGGAACGGCTTACAATCTGTCTCAAGGGATTTTACAAGATTATGGTGATAACGGAAATGGGTCCTATGATTTTGATATTTCTTTATTTAGCGACGATTTCACAATTGATCTCGTTAATGACGAAATCACAGGAAGAGGAGATGCTGTCTATTTAGATTTAAATTCAGATAATATGGCTGATCTTTCTGACGGTACATATGTATTTGATATCAATAGAGATGTATTTGTTATTTCTTTTGCAGGCATATTTCTAGACTACGATCCACAAGCTTCAAATGGGACTGCTGTAGAAGCCTCAAGTGGTGAAGTAATTTTAACAAAATCAGGAGTTGAATATACAATAAGCTTTGATCTTTCTACCGCTAACGGAGATGCTATAATTGGTCAATATAAAGGTACTCTTAGTAGAGTTTAATTCTAAACTACATAACAGCGGCTCAAGATGAAAGTCTTGAGCTTTTTTGTTTAAAAAAAGCACCACCTTTGCGCTTTTAAATTCCATGGACAATTCTAAATTAAAGTACGTTTACCTAGTCATTCTAAGTCTTATTTGGGGTTCTTCTTTTATATTGATAAAGAAAGGTTTAGGGGAAGAAAATGGAGTATTGGTATTACAACCATTACAATTAGGCGCTGTGCGCACTATGATTTCTGGGACTATTCTTATCGCTATAGGATGGAGATCCTTTGCCGCGACCAGTAAAAAAGACTGGCCATGGCTCGCACTTTCTGGACTTTTAGGAACTTTTTTTCCAGCCTTCTTATTTGCGTATGCACAAACAGAAATTGACAGTGCCATTAGTGCGATTCTGAACTCTACCGTCCCTTTGATTACACTGATTATGGGAGCATTAATCTTTGGTATATCATTTTCTAAAAAGCAATTGTTAGGAGTAATCATCGGACTAGCTGGTGCCATAGGCTTAGTTCTTGCAGGAATGGAAAGTCATCCAGAGCAAAATTATCTTTTTGCAGGATTGGTACTTATTGCTTGTGCTTGTTATGCAAGTAATGTAAATATTATTAAGAGATATCTTCAAAATATCAAGCCGCTTGCTATAGCTACAGGTAACTTTGTCTTTATAGCCCCTTTAGCAACAATTGTGTTTTTTAGTGCCGACGGCGCTTCCATTGATTATACCAGCCCAAAAGTGCAAGAGAGCTTTATGTATATTTTTGTACTCTGTCTTTTTGGAACTGTTGCTGCTAAAATCATGTTCAATAAATTAGTGCAGATGACTTCACCTGTGTTTGCAAGTTCAGTGACTTACTTGATGCCAGTAATAGGACTAACCTGGGGAACTATGGATGGAGAGTTCTTTAATATATGGCAAGGAGTTGCTACAGCTGTCATTATTTTTGCTGTAGTCTTAGTCACTCGAGAAAAGAAGAAAATCTAGTCTATTACCTCACTAGCGACCATGTAATTAACTACCGCTTCTTTCATTAATAAGGATTGTTCACCTGCCTTGAGTGATGGTAAGTTTTCCTTAACCAGGTAATGTGGCCACTTATCATCATCATAATGGGAGAATTCATAATAACCATAAGGTTCTAAAACCCTACAGATAGCAATATGCATTAATTGTAGCTTTTCATCCTTTTGAAACTTGCGATGCAACTGTCCCAGTTCTTGAACACCTATTATAAATAAAATTGCATCCAGATCCATCTCGTCTCCATCTGCAAAACGCGATTGAAAAAAAGCTACCGTACGCACCCATCTATCTTTTAATTGCTCATCTCTAGTCATAACGCAAATATACTTCTAGAATATTGCGTAAGTGTTCAGATCTTTACTTTAATTGTACTTTTAAAGGGCATCAAGTGCTGTATAAATTTTTAAAGAAAACAGAAGCTAAATAGGTATCCATCTTTTTAAAACATAGCCTACACAGGGTATATTAAAACCATTGTTGCAGTTATTTTTGTATCATAAATCAAAGGGATAATTAGAGTTTTCTTAGGATTTATATCCATCAGTTTAGTTGCTGGTAGATTTTTTTATGCGATCCTTTAAGATGGCTTTCTAAAGTGACTTCTTCCATCCTAACTGTTCTATCTTTGTTTTCTAAATCATATACATGAAACTCTACCTTGTTCCCACACCTATCGGTAATTTAAAAGACATGACTTATCGAGGCGTGGAAGTATTAAAGGAGGTGGACATTATTCTAGCTGAAGATACCAGAACCAGCGGTAAATTGCTTCAACACTATGGGGTTGCCACCCAAATGCTTTCTTATCACATGCATAATGAGCATAAAATAAGTGACAACATCGTAAAAAGAATTCAAGCGGGGGAAACGATGGCATTGATCACAGACGCTGGTTCCCCAGGAATAAGCGATCCAGGTTTTTTACTGACACGCAAGTTGCTGGAAAATGGAATAGAAGTAGAATCCTTACCGGGTGCAACGGCCTTTGTGCCTGCCTTAACGGTCTCTGGAATGCCTTGCGATAAATTTGTTTTTGAAGGGTTTCTACCCGTGAAAAAAGGAAGGCAAAAACGTCTGGAATTCCTTAAAGAAGAGTCTAGAACCATCGTTTTCTATGAATCACCTCACAAACTATTAAGAACTTTAGCCGACTTTAAAACGCATTACGGAGATGAGCGACAGGTTTCCATCTCCCGTGAGATTACTAAAATGTATGAAGAACATTTTAGGGGTTCAGTAAGTGAAGCTATAGAACATTTTGAGCTTAAAAAGCCTAGAGGTGAGTTTGTAGTGGTGCTGGAAGGTTGTTCTTAAATTTTATTCATCTACATAGGAATAAATAGTACTATTTTATAAGTGAATTCTTTTTATTAATAGATTCTTTAAGGTAAAATAGTGTGATTTAGGTTCAGAAACACAATCCTTATATTTAGTAAATACTAAGTCATTTGAAGTGCTTTTTTTAGATCATAACTTGGCATATAATTTACGTAATCAAGGGAAGCTGAAATTTTAATATTATTAGATCTAAACTTAGAAAGAGTATACTCAATTTTATTTCCTTTGAAAATAGAATTTACGGTACTGGGATACATAAACTCTGTGGCGTTGGGAAAAGTCGGTGCCGTTTTAGTTTTTATAACATCAACACTTTCGGTAAATAAGGTGTATTTGGCTTCGTTTTCCAAAAGATAAAAGTCCTTTAGATTTTAAATATTAAGAATCTAAAGGACTATTCATATATTATACTAATCTTGTTCCTTTTTTCTTTTTTACTGAGATAATAGTAGCTTTAGCATGAAACGACTGTCATTTCGGAGGATTTACTTAGAAAAGACAGGTCATTAACTAAAAAGCTCTTTCCAAATTTGCCAGAGATGGGCTGGTAGTATCTCGATGGTTTTAACTTAATCTATCTCCACCATAACCGGACAGTGATCGCTATGAACGGCTTCACTTAAAATCACAGACCTTTTAATACGATCTTTCAAAGTGTCGTTTACCATGTGATAATCTAACCTCCATCCTTTATTTCTAGCTCGAGAACCACCGCGATAACTCCACCAAGAATATTGATCCGGTTGATCGTTAAAAACTCTAAAGGCATCTATAAAACCACTTGCTACAAATCGATCCATCCACTCGCGTTCTTCTGGTAAGAATCCTGAGGTGTTTTTTAAACGTTCCGGGTCGTGAATGTCTGCTGCTTTATGACAAATATTATAATCACCGCATACTACTAAATTAGGACGCTCTTTTCTGAGTTCTTTAGAGTACTCTAGAAATTGCTCCATGTATTCAAATTTAAAACTCAGTCTAGCATCGTTAGTACCACTGGGTAAATACATCGACATTACCGATAGATCTCCAAAGTCTGCCCTAATATTTCTTCCCTCAAAGTCCATAGTCTCTATACCGGTTCCATATTCCACATGATCTGGTTTGATCTTAGATATAATGGCTGTTCCAGAATAACCTTTTTTCTGTGCGCTGTAATAATATTGATAGGCATATCCAGCAGCAGTAAATGCATCTTTATTTATTTGATCTTCTTGAGCTTTTATTTCCTGCAAACAAAGAACATCAGGGTTTGCAGCAGTAAGCCATGCAATAAACTCTTTCTTCATGGCGGCCCTGATGCCGTTAACATTATAGGATATAACTTTCATTTTTTAATATTTTATTAATGAGGAGCATGTTATTAGTCTTCTTTATTTTTTACAATCAGCTATTATTAAACAAACTAGTAGCTCATCCTCCATATTCTATTTTCGCATTCATTTTAGACCCTCTAAAACTTAAAACCACGATCTTTCTTTTTTTCGCTATGCTTTTTCTTCTTGTTGAGACGCTTGCGTTTTATAGATCTCGGAATTATTCTTTTTTTGCGCAGTTTTGGAATGACACTTGCCTTAGATAATATCGCGAGCAGCTTCTTGAAAACTAATTCCTTGTTTTTAGATTGACTTCTAGATTCTTGACAGTTGATTTGTAAGATTCCTTCTTTGGTGAGCTGTTGATGTAAAGTGACTTTTATTCTTTCGTGTTCCGCTTTCGCGAAAGCGAGACTATTCAAGACATCAAAATACAACTGCACTTTCGTGGCAACTTTATTCACATTTTGACCACCAGGACCGCTGCTTGCAACCGCTTTATAGTCAATTTCTTTCTGTAATAACTCTGTATTCATTAGTCCAATTGATGAGCAGATTTTAATAAATCGTTTACTGTTTTCACAGGGTTAAATGTGAGGAGTGGTACCTCGACAAAAACCGTATTCCAATAGGCCATGCCACCATTCCATAGACCAGGAAGTTCTTGAGCTTTGATTGCTTTTCCCTGACGCGATTTGTAAGTAATGAATCCAGTATCTTCATCGCAGTACTTAGTAAGGTCATATTTTTTCCCTTTATGATTTCTTACGTTACAAATAAGATCTACGGGATTGAAGTGCGTAGCTTCTTTAGCAATCTTTTTCTGTCTAGCATCGTGCTTGTCCATCTGTGCTGTTTCTACGATTTCAATGGAAAGCTCACCTCGCTGATTGTGTACCCAGAAAGGTCCACCACCAGATTCTCCTTCGTTCTTAACCATTCCACAAACACGTAAGGGTCTATCCAGTTGATGATGAAGATGCTCAAGTTGGTACTCTGTTTTGTATTTATAATAGTCCTTAGGCAGCACGGCAGCAAGTTGTCCCGTCAAGAATGTTTCAATTTCTTCCTTTAGGGAGTCTTCCATATTATTTTTTTCTAGAATGACTAAGTAGGCAAAGGTCTTGGATCTCAATTCCAACAAATAGCCTGCAAGTAGCTTTTTGTAGTAACAAGTCTCTTGGTTAAGACTGGAGATGGTTACGTTATCGATGTTCTTGATAAAAATAAGGTCAGCATCAAGTAGGTTGAGGTTAGTAATGAGCGCTCCATGCCCCGCAGGTCGAAAGAATAAAGTACCATCCTCAAAAATAATGGGATTGTTTTCTGAGTCTACAGCTAAAGTGTCTGTTGCTGAAGATTGATAGGAAAAATCGATATCAAATGTGGTTTGGGTTTTTTTCTCAATGGCCTTTCTAACACGATCAAACTCTGCTGTGAAGTGATCTTTAAATGCAGGAGCAATCGTAAAATGTAGTCGGGCTTTTCCATTACTAGAAGCATATATGGATGCTTCAAAGAGGTGTTCTTCAAATGCGCTGGCACTGCGGTCTTTGTACTTATGGAAAGGTACCAGACCTTTAGGCATCGCAGCATAGTTAAAACCAGAAGGCGAGAGTACTTCTGTGACAAAAATAGTTTCTTTTTCGGTTTTTGATTTTGCGAACCAGTCTGAGTTTTTCCGTCTTATGGATTCCATTATTTCAACATAAAACGGTAAATCGCGTCTGCCTATAAGAAAAGTAAAGAGATCGTTTGCCTTATTGTTATTGATATAACTGTTAATGCTCTGTTTGTTCTGATTAAAGGTGTTAAGAAATTCATATAAAAATTTAAACATGCGTGTCGCTGCACCACTAGCAGGAACAAATTTGATGATGTCCAGTTGATCTCGAGAAGACTCATAACTGGAGATCAAACGGTCGGCATCTAGTTTTTTAATAGGAACAATACCATCGTTGATTTTGGCAGGACGGTTCAAGAGGACTCCCGGAAAGCCATTCTTAAATCGGTACAGTTGTTTCTCAAGTGTTTCTTTTGAGATTCCTTTATCAGCGATTTGTTTTTCTTGTATGGAGGTAAGTTTCATTCGTGTTTTAACTTTTGTATGGCGTCTATGGCATTTTTGAATCGGTCTTCGCCTATTCCATTAATGACGCTATACTTTTTCTGGAATACTATGAGCTCTTTCTCAAAACGTTGGAACATCTCTTTTCGATCTTCTGGTTGATCTCTCAGATCGTCTGGTGTCCAGGGTACATCTACATTCATAAGTAAATATAAGGCATAATTGCTTTTTCTAGCGGCATCTTCGATCTCTGCAGGTACCTCATCAAAATACACCATAGAATAGACATAAGTTTCCAGAGCATCCGTATCGCAAAAAAGATAATTCACTGCTTTTTCGGCAGCTTTATTTTCTGCTTTGCGTTGTCCTACCGCTATGGGGATCAGATCTGTATATTCACAAGGTTTACCTGATTGATCAAACTTTTCTTGTAAGTAATCACGAGCAAACTCATCTGCTTTTACCGTTTCAAAATATTCTGTAAGCTGTCGCGTTAGCGTACTTTTCCCGGTGCTTTCTGGTCCGTAGATAACTATTTTTAAGCCGCTAAAGGCTCTTTGTCGAGGTATTTTTTCCATTCTTGATAGCCTAAGCAGGCAATAATTGAGAGAAATATAAAAAGAAGCGCGGTTAATCCATACCCTTTATATAGGTACAAAGGAACTGAAATTATATTAGCAACTAGAAGAACTAACCAGTATTCAATCTTGCGCAAGGCCATCAACCACATTCCTGCAAAAGCGATACTTGTAGTTAAAATATCTAGATAACTTACCCAATTTTCAAATCGATCAAATTTCCAGTAAATGAAGTAAACAAAGATTCCAGAACTGATGAAAATGGCAGATGATTTCATCCATTCTTTGGAGGTGGTTCTAGATATTGGAGTAACTCCTCTGTTTTCATCACTTCTAGTCCAGATGTACCATCCATAAATACTCATGATAAAGTAATACATATTGATGATCATATCTCCTACAAGGTTCCATTCATTTAATAAATAAACGAAAACTCCTGTACTAATAATTCCATAGGGAAAGACCAGGACATTATTGTTTTTGGAATATAATACACTCACAACGCTAGCTATTATCGCTAGAGATTCCAAAACAATATGTGGCACACTATATTCCCTGTATTGTCCGAAAATAAATTCTAAAACTTCCATTAAAAGAAAGGTTCATAATCATGACGGTCTGTCTTGACTACTTTCATATAAAAAAGAACAGCTTTAGTCTTCTCCATACTCAAATTCATTTCTCTAGTAAGAAACTCCATCATGGAAACAAAATCTCCATAAATTTGAGTCGCCAGCGGATTTTCTATAACGGTAAATTCTGAATTTCGTAATGTTTTTATAAAATCTATGATGTGTTGCTCATAATCGTCCTGCAAAGGCGACATGGTCAGTTCTATGGATGCTTTCATTTTGATTTTCTTTAATAGCGTGACAAAGCTAGCCATTCCAATTGATATTTTCTTCAATTGCAGTTCCTATAACCACCATTTTTGCCCCAGCTTCATAAATAGCTTCTATTTGACCCATAGTTCTCAATCCACCGCCTACAATCAAAGGGACGTTTATTTGATCACTTACTTCACGCACAATATCTATAGAGACGGACTCCTTTGCACCACTTCCAGCCTCAAGATAAACCAACTGATTTCCCATTAATTGGGCTGCATAAGCGTGGTTTACAATATCTTCAACCTTGTTTTGAGGTAATGGCAGCGTTTTTGAAATGCGCTGTACAGCCGTTTCTTTACCGCCATCGATAAGTACATATCCAGTTGGGATAATTTCCAAAGCAGTTTCTTTTAACTGTTTTGCGGCATTCACTTGTTGGTCGATGAGATAATCAGTATTACGTCCAGAAATAAGATGGAGAAATAACAAGGCATCAGCATTTTCAGAGAGTTGATCACAGGAGCCAGGAAAGATAACGATCGGTATAGGTGTGTTTTGTTTTAGTTTTTTAATCCATTGATCAAAATTTGTGTTTTCCATGGTGCTGCCACCGACAAAAAAGAAGAATTGATCTATGTGCAGGTTTTTTTGAAGAAATAAAACAGTTGTAGGTATTGTTTCTGCAAAAGCGGCCACCGCATCCACCTTCATTTTCTCAGGATCGATTAAAATAGCAAGACTGCGACCTGATTGCTCTATATTTTTAAGAGTCTCACGCATTGCGAGACGGGATTACATAAGCCAGCATGAAATCTTCTATTTCTTCAAAAAACACATCAAACTTTAAATTATTTTCTTCGTGTACGAGGCGTGCCACCGTTTGATCGCTTTTCATACTAAAAGCTTCTACGAGACAGTGCGCCTTAAAACCTAATCCTTTGTGTCCGTAAAGTTTGTACATGGATTCTTTGGCGCCCCAAACTACCGTAAGTTCCTTGACGGGATTTTCTAATGAGGCAATAAAGGTTTCTTCATAACCTATAAATTTAGGTGCGATGCGCTTTATTTTATCCCGTTGCTTTTCAATGTCTATTCCGATAGAAACATCACTTATGATAATTGCTGTGAATTCAAAACTGTGTGTAATAGAAATATATTTATGATCGGTAAGGTGGGGTTTCCCATGTTCTGAATAATGGAGATCGAGGTCGTTGTAACCTGCAATATTCAACAAATGCCTGATACTTAGAAATCCACGCCTGTGCAGCTCTGAACTCATAGTAAGCAGTCTGTTTTTTGAGTTTTCTGAGAGTTCTATATCAGTTCTTAAGTAAGCTTCTGATTCCGTAATTTTCCAGATATAAATCAGTGTGTTTTCACGGTTGTTAATGGATTTAAAAAGTGGCATAAAAATTGGTTGATTTTTTGTAAGTTTGCAGCCGCAATTTAATAAATAAAAAAGGTATTTAAATTGTTGATTTCTAATAAGATCAACGACTTAAAATACAAAATAACAAGTCTATGAGCACTAAAACAGTTCCTTACGTACCCTATAAAGTAAAAGACATGTCCCTTGCAGAGTATGGACGTCTAGAAATAGAACTAGCCGAAGCAGAAATGCCTGGCTTAATGTCATTAAGAAAAGAATATAAAGACGTGCAACCACTTAAAGGGGCACGCATCGCTGGATGTCTTCACATGACCATACAGACAGCCGTTTTAATTGAAACACTTGTCGCTCTAGGAGCAGACGTAACCTGGTCTTCTTGTAATATTTTCTCTACACAAGATCACGCTGCTGCTGCAATTGCTGCTGCAGGAATCCCTGTTTATGCTTGGAAAGGTATGAACGAAGAAGAATTTAACTGGTGTATCGAGCAAACGCTTTTCTTTGGAGAAGATCGCAAGCAGTTGAACATGATTCTTGACGATGGTGGTGATTTAACTAATATGGTTTTTGATGAGTTTCCAGAACTTGCAGCAGGAATCAATGGTCTTTCTGAAGAAACAACTACGGGAGTACACAGATTATACGAGCGTATGAAGAACGGTACTTTAGTAATGCCGGCAATTAATGTAAATGATTCTGTAACTAAATCTAAATTTGATAACAAATACGGTTGTCGTGAGAGCGCAGTAGATGCGGTACGTCGTGCAACAGACACAATGCTAGCTGGAAAGCGCGTCGTAGTATGTGGTTATGGAGATGTAGGTAAAGGAACTGCGGCTTCTTTCAGTGGTGCTGGATCTATTGTTACAGTAACTGAAGTGGACCCTATATGTGCATTGCAAGCAGTAATGGACGGTTTTGAAGTAAAGTTGCTTGAAAACGTGGTAGGAAAAGCAGATATAGTAATTACCACTACAGGAAATAAAGACATTATACGTGGTGAGCACTTTGAAGCAATGCGCGATAAAGTGATTGTTTGTAACATTGGACACTTTGATAATGAAATTGATGTTTCTTATTTGAATACGCAGCACGGTGATACGAAGGTTGAGATCAAGCCGCAAGTTGATAAATACACCATTAACGGTAAGGACATAATTTTACTTGCTGAAGGTCGTTTGGTTAACTTAGGTTGTGCAACTGGTCATCCTAGTTTTGTAATGAGTAATTCATTTACCAACCAGACGTTGGCACAAATGGAGCTTTGGAATAATAGAGATGCTTATGAAAATGAAGTGTATATGTTACCTAAGCATTTGGATGAAAAAGTAGCTGCGCTCCATTTAGAAAGAATGGGTGCTGAGCTTACGGAGTTAAGAAGCGATCAAGCTGATTATATAGGAGTAAAAATAGAAGGCCCTTTTAAACCAGAATATTACAGATACTAAGAATTTGTGAAAATTCTTCTCTTTTTTTAGGATATAAAGAAAAATTGACTACCTTTTGATAATTGAATGAATTTATAATGAGTACGCCTTCGCGAAAGCGAGATTAAATAAAAAAAAATGGATATAATAAAAGACGCAAATGAATGGTTAGGTTCTTCGATGAGTAATATGTCGACAAGTGACAGAGTGCATTCATCAAGAAAAGCTAAAGAGCTTATTCTAGGCATCAACGAAGTTTACAAAGAAACGAAAGACGAGGAGTTAATGGATCTTATGAAGCTGCTGACAGTAAAGAAGCAAAAGATTGAGAAACGACTCAAAGGTATTAGAGTTTAATATTCTATGATAAAGGTTAGAAGTCCCGATGAAGTGTATGTAACATTTTATCGGGATTTTTTATGCGATACATCCACTTTTACTTTTTTGTAGGTTGGGCTATAGATATATTTTTATAAAAAAAATTCTCAGTTACTCTTAATTTTAATTATATTTCCCGCTAATTATCAGCCCAATGCGTATTTCAACTATTTTCTCACTCCTTTTTATTGCTTTTGTATTAACAATTTCTTGTGAAAAGGATGACTATAGTCCCATAGAGAATCCTATTTCTCCAGTAATTGTAGACCTTGCCAGTGTACCATATCAAAAATTAAGTGACTACCAATTTTTCAAAGCGCCTTTGAATATGCTAGAGCCTGAACAAGGTGTCTTAGAATACTCCTTGATCAATAAATTGTTTTCTGATTATTCTATTAAAAAAAGATTTGTTTGGATGCCGGAGGGAGAAAAAGCCACCTATGTGACGGATGACGCTTTGCTCAGTTTTCCAGTGGGTGCAGTACTCATAAAAAATTTCTATTATGACAATGTTCTACCGTCTAGAACAAGGCGGATTATTGAAACTCGGTTGTTATTTAAAAAGACCAGTGGATGGGAGTTTGCAGATTATGTTTGGAACGCTGCTCAGACGGAGGCCATACTTGATCTTGACGGTAGTTTTACAACAGTCGATTTTGAAAAGGACGGAATACAACGTACTGTAAACTACCGCATTCCCAATTTATTGGAATGTCGTGTATGCCATAAAAGCGATGACACGTCTTTTCCTATTGGACCAAAGCCGCAAAATATGAACATGGTTATGAGCTACCAAGATGGTGAAAAGAATCAACTTGCGAAATGGCAAGAAGTCGGTTATCTGGAAGAGACAAATGCTACTGTTACAGCCCTACCTAATTGGAAAAACCCTAGTATATCACTCAATAACCGAGTGAGAGGTTATTTAGAAATTAATTGTGCTCATTGTCACAAAGATACCGGACATTGTTCCTATCGGGATATAAGATTTGATTTTACAAGCTCTGGAACAGATGAGAATATAGGCGTTTGTGAGGAGCCCGATGAAGATTTAGGTAATGGATTAACCCATCTTATACGGCCGGGTACACCAGCAAGATCGACTTTGTATTACAGATTGAATACAAATAACGAATCAGAAAGAATGCCACTGTTAGGTCGAACAGTAAAAGACGAAGAAGCAGTGGAACTTATTGAGGACTGGATAAATTCACTAAATTATAATTGTAATTAAATTTAATAAAAATGAAAAACAACTACATTTTATGTCTCTTAGCATTTTTAACAGCTCTTGCGGTTCCTGCTCAAGACGGTAATAGTTGCTTAAATGCAATTCCAGTGACTAATTCAATTTATACTGTAGGGGTCATCAATGGGGCTCAAACCAGCACTATTTGTACCACAAGCACAACAGACACAGCTAACAATGCAGAATGGTATCTGTATACAGCAGCTGCCAACTTTACGGTACAAATTAGTTCTAATTTGTCACAAAATGCAGGGGCTGATACGAGATTGCATGTGTATTCTGGGACTTGTGGGTCTCTTAGTTGTGTTACTGGAAATGATGACGTATCTACTAATAATTTTACTTCAACAGTAACATTTGCTGCTACAGCTGGAGAGAGTTATTTAATTGCTTGGGACGATAGGTGGAGTGATGCTGGTTTTGAATTTCAAATAAGTGTCACCGCACCTACGCCACCTGCGGCATTTGCTTTTACTATTAACAGTTTGACAACCGCAGGCGACAATCGTGCAACGGTAGATATGAACGGAGATGGACTCGATGATACGGTAAGTGTAGGTGCTAGTAACATTTCTATTAATTACCAAACAGCAACTGGTTTTAATAACGTCAATATACCGACATCAAACGTGGCTAATAGACCCTATTGGAGTCTTGCAGCTGCAGATTACGATGGAAACGGATTTACAGACCTTCTTTACGGAGGAGGAAGTGGAGTGACTTTTATGAAGGCTAATGATACAGGGACAGCATTCACAGAAATTTCAGGCAGTGAATATGTGTTTTCGCAAAGATCTAATTTTATTGACATCAATAACGATGGCCACTTAGACGCTTTTGTATGTCATGACGTAGCACCAAATGTGTATTATCTAAACGATGGTAACGGAAACCTCAATTTCCATCAAGGTTCAGACGCTAATGGAGTACCTACTGGGTTAGGTCTCGTTGCTAATGGTGGTAATTACGGTACCGTATGGATAGACTATGATAACGATAGGGATATGGACCTCTTTATAGCAAAATGTCGCGGAGGTAGTACTAATGCTAAAATTAATGAACTCCATCGAAATAACGGGGATGGAACATTTACAAACGTTGCAGCGATGCCAGGAGTAAACCTTGCAGATCCTATTCAAACCTGGTCTACCGCATGGGCTGATTATGATAATGATGGTGATATGGATCTTTTTATAGGAGCCAGTAGCTTCTCTAATGGTGGTCATAAAATGATGCAGAATAATGGCGATGGCACCTTTACAGATATTACTGCTAGTATGGGTCCAGATATAGGCGAATTAGGAACCGATATTGAAAACGTTCCTGCAGATTTTAATAATGACGGCCACATAGACATTCTAACAGATGGTAACATTATGGCAAATAATGGTGATGGAACGTTTACCAGATTTACGGCTAATATACCAGCAAACGGAGCTATAGGGGATCTTAATAATGATGGATACCTCGATGTACTAAATGCTAACAACTTACATTTAAATGATGGAGGTACTAACAACTATTTAAAAATCAGACTGGTAGGAACTCAAAGCAATAAAAATGGCATAGGCGCACGCATAGAAGTAAATAGCTCCATTTTAGGTCCACAGATAAGAGAGATAAGAAGTGGTGAAGGATTTAGGTATATGGGATCTCTCAATGCACATTTTGGAATGGCTTCAGATACCATTGTAGATATCGTAATTTACTGGCCATCCGGAGCCGTATCTACCTTAAATGGACAGACGGTAAATCGCTTGATGACGATTACCGAGCCTAATACCACCGCAAGCCTCGTTGACTCTCAAGATAATGAACTTTTGATTTATCCAAATCCGGTAGGTACAACACTACATCTACAATTGCCTACATTTCATGAAAACATGACATATTCTGTTTTTGATATAAATGGAAGACGTGTATTAAATGCCCCGTTGACATCAAAAACAGTAGAAGTTGGGTCGCTTAATAAAGGTCTTTATTTTATTCGTATTCTTGATAATAATAGATTATTAGTGAAAAAGTTCTTCAAGAATTAGTGATCAAAATGCTTGTATTAGTTGAGCTGAATCAATCCATTAGTTATTTGGTTTTTAGGCTTAATTTTAAGTTGTGAGAGCCGTTAAAATAAAATAACTTTACAATCGTTATTTTAAAACTAGGAGCAGCATATGAAACACCTATTTGTCAGTATTTTTATTTCATTTTTTATAACATCTTGTAACACAGATTTTCCTAAAAGAGAAGTGGACACAGGTTATTTAAAAGGCTTTATTCAAGGCGGTACTGCTTCAGGAGTGTATGGTAAAGCAGGTCTTAAAATCACCAGAGATTCTATTAAAATGAAAGACTGGCCTATTTCTAGGTTGGTGAATAGTTTTAACACATTAAGAGATACCTCTATAACAGATCAAACAAGTTTTGTTGACGTGTATACCATCGAGATAGCAAACACTGGAGGGCTGGAGGAAGGCGCCTTTTGTGATTCTCTTATAGTGGAGCTAGGAAGAGCCGGACTGGCGAGGTGATATATTTTGGCATCCAGTTTTTAAAGAATACTGTCTGATTCCTCTTTTGGAGGAGAAGGGCCTTTATCATAGCAATGCGCTAACTTTAATCTGTCAACATCTTTATGTTTATTGTTTTCAAAAATATAGCTTAATTCTTGCGCTAAATTGTTTGCTTTTTCAATGGTTGTGTATAATTCAAATAGAATTTTAGCTCTCTCTCTGTACATCTTGTTTTGGAATTGAATAATAAATACCTGCTTCTAGCGAGTAGTTGTTTCTGCATACTTCCATTGCCTGGAAGTTCATGCTTATATAAACTTCCTTCCTCCTGAGCCACTAGAATATCACTATTTTTCTGCTCTATGATTTCCCACCTTAATCTTATACGCTCTTCTCGTACTGCTTCTGAGGCTAATTTTTGGACAGGAAACCCATCGGCAACTATTTCTGTTTTAGGAAAACATTTTTAGCAATTAAATTCACGCTACCTGCCGTATCAACTGTAACTTCTTCTGCCACAATTTGTCTCTCTAGAGGGATCTTAGGGAGTATATTAATTACATTAATAGCTCTAGTTCCCTATGCAGCAGCAACTATACTACCTTTTTTTACTCTGAGCATTCTTGTTGGTTAAGATGGTATATAGCGCACCACTAGACAAGGAGGTTTTGTCCATATTTAAATAAGTGCCGATAATCTCTGTGTAGAGTAGCCAATCTTCTGCATGTTCTTTTTGTATCCGATCTTTAAAATCGCTAAGATGGTTTTTGTAATGTTAGTGAAGAACCCTATCATTGATATTATAATAATCCCAAAAACGATCGGCACCAATTGCACGGGTGTCAAGAGATACCTTCTGAAAAAGAGTCCAATTTGCGGGTTGCACGAGTGCCTTTTGCTATTAAATCCCAATCTCTTTTTACAATCCTACTTGTATTAACAAACGTTCAACGTCTAATTTTATATGAGGTAATACAGATTTTCATCTGAGAGAAAAACCCTCAATTATTATTTGTAGGGAAAAACTTTTTGAATGAGAGGGTTCCGAATCCCATTCTCAGTAGACTTATGCTTTGTAATCTCAAAGTACTCTAAGATGCACACTATTAATTAATAAATCTAAACTCAATTCTATATGTTTTCTAAGACTAAGATAAACGAGTCCCCTTAAAATATGGCTTGACCTATAATTACGATATGAACATATCCAATACTATAAATAGGATGGATTGGGGATTTTAAAATTTAAATAGCAAATGAAGTGTCTAAATTGGGTTGGTAAAATAAAGAATATCATAATTAATAAATGAGTTTTTAAAGACAAACGCTCTGCGAGGCATCCATTTCAATTAGGCATAGACATTCCATCTGGTATTGTTTTTTTTTGTGTACAATATATTCCGTGCATAGTGCATTTCAGCTTCTACTGT
Organism: Nonlabens sp.; assembly: GCF_047636915.1. GTDB lineage: Bacteria > Bacteroidota > Bacteroidia > Flavobacteriales > Flavobacteriaceae > Nonlabens. The sequence continues at coordinate 21,276 of NZ_JBLIGN010000045.1, forward strand.
TTCTGCCTTGTGGGGATTATAAATATTTCAGTCGTTCTTGATAATAACTTAACTAGGCACAAAAAAAACAGGGCTGTTTTCGGTGATGTTAAACTATCAAATGTTTTGTCAATCTGTGTTATAAATTAATCTAAATAATTATATCTCAAGGATGGCACTTACTACTTAAATTCAACAAATGAAGGATGTAATTTAATAAATAGATGTTTTTAGTAATCGGGTATTTAGATTTGGATCAATATTATACTAAAAAATATAAATCGCTTCTTGTATATATTGACAGGGTTATTAAATTTTATGGAATGTCAACTTTGTATCATCTGAATAACACAAAAGGTATGGATTAATAATTGTCCTGTCAAGAATGTTTGGATTTCCAATATATTTAAACATTCGATTATTCTTTAGTTTGACATGAAGCAGTTTATTAATGTTTGTTCGTTATACGTATTTAATAAAAGGTTTAGTTATTGATGGTGACGGTTAGGGTGGGGGCGATCTGAGCTAGATTGATTTTCATTTTACAAATAGTGATCTCATTATCAGGGAGTAGTAATAAAGCTGCATTTTTTTTCATTTTTTATTAATTAAAGTTAGGTTTCGATAATATAAAGTCTGTATA
>NZ_JBLIGN010000046.1:0-21859 GCF_047636915.1 Nonlabens sp.
GCTCGTAAGATTTTAAAACTGTAGTACGTGAAAGCGCCATCGAAATTGATAAAATTCTCGTTGGAGGTAAAAGCCATTGGTCTGGAAGTTCTCTTTTACGAATACATCTTTTTATAGCCTTATACAATAGGGTATATTTTTTATCCTCTTTTGAAGATTGGAGTAATTCGTATTCATTTGAAATACGCTGGATGGCAAACTCGTGATTGGTATTCATTAATTAAGTAAATTGGCTTCCTAAAAGTAGTGTATTTTAAATTTAGTTTGTTAATATATTCGTTTTAGACTTTTCCATACTTATGAATTCTTCTTCAAAAATTACTTTAATCTTATTTTTCCTTCTTATATTTTCACTCTTATCTTGTAGTGAAAACAGCAGCAGTTTACCGGAAGAAATGACTGAATTTATAGAAAGTGGCTCTGGAGTTTTTAATTTTAGATATCAAAATACTACAAGCACCTCTACATTAAAAATCTATTATCACCTGCCTGAAAATATCGCGCAAGACGCTAGAATATTAGTTGTATTTCACGGAGCAGGAAGAAATGCTCGGGATTATAGAGATGCCTTAATTAGCGAGGCAAATCAATCCCAATTCATTGTAATTGCGCCGGAGTTTTCCACAGATAATTTTCCAGGTGGAGATGGTTATAACTTAGGTAATGTTTTTATAGATGGCGATAATCCCAGCATTACTAACATTAATGACGAAAGTGACTGGGCCTTTTCAGTAATAGAGCCCTTGTTTGACACTATCGTATCGCAAATCGATAATTCCAGTAGCACTTATGACATTTTTGGTCATTCTGCTGGAGGACAATTTGCACATCGATTCCTTATGTATAAACCCCTAGCTCGTGCAAACCGTATAGTGGCATCGGCGTCTGGATGGTACACTTTTCCAGACCTCTCTATTTCATTCCCTTATGGTTTTGATGATTCCCCTTTACATAACAGTTCATTATCTGTTTTATTTTCTCATCAAATGCATATTCAAGTAGGCGCAAATGATAACAATCCCAATGCTTCAGGATTGCGACGCAATGCGCAAGCTGATGTGCAAGGAATTCATCGAGCAGAACGTGCAGAAAACTTTTTTAATTTTTCTCAAAATCTAGCAATCATTAGTAATTTGCCCTTTCAATGGAGCTTTACTAATATTCCAAACGCCGATCATGATTTTCGCGGTGCGGCTTTAAGTGCTGCCCAATATCTTTACAACTAGTGGTATCAATTAAAATACAATGACAAAAAAGCAAATTGGATTATTTTTAGGACCCATTTTATTTATTTTAGCGCGATTTTTTTATGCTCCAGAAGGATTGAGCGATGAGGCAAATGCTGTACTCGCTTCTACCCTATGGATTGCTGCTTGGTGGATTACAGAGGCGGTTCCTATCGCTGCAACAGCATTATTACCTATCGTATTATTTCCTCTTACCGGTGGGCTTGTATTGAGTGAGACCACAGCGTCTTATGGACATAAATATATCTTTCTATTCATAGGAGGTTTTATGCTCGCTATTGCCATAGAAAGATGGAGTCTTCACAAACGAATTGCCCTTACTATTATCAAACTAGTAGGGACTAATATCAATAAGATCATCTTAGGCTTTATGCTGGCAACAGCCTTTCTTTCTATGTGGATTTCAAATACAGCAACCGCTGTAATGATTCTTCCAGTCGGAATTGCAATCATCCTACAATTACAAGATAATCCTAACACCAAGAAAAACGAAAATCTAATTTTCGGCAAAGCACTCATGCTTTCTATCGCTTACAGTGCTTCTATAGGCGGAATGGCAACCCTCATAGGAACACCGCCTAATTTAGTTCTTGCTGGTGTGGTAGAAAGCACCTTTCATACGGAGATTACTTTTTTTCAATGGTTTCTTTTTGGCTTTCCTCTCAGTATGATTTTACTGTTTATTTGCTGGATTTACTTAACGAAATTTGCTTTTAAATTTGAACAAAAAGAATTTCCTGGAGGTAAAGAAGAAATCAATCGACAGCTCGCCTCACTAGGAAGTATGAGTTATGAAGAGAAAATTATCGCTGTTGTTTTTTCATTAACTGCCATAGCTTGGATATGTCGTTCTTTCTTATTAATCCAGTGGATACCTGCCATAGATGACACTATTATCGCAATTACTGGAGCATTACTTTTATTTTTAATTCCTAATAAAGATAAATCTCAGGCGCTTTTAACATGGGAAGATGCTGTAAAATTGCCCTGGGGCATATTAATTCTTTTTGGTGGTGGAATGGCCCTTGCAACCGCTTTTGAATCCAGTGGTCTTGCTATATGGATAGGTAGTCAACTCGCCAGCTTAGAAGGAATCTCCTTATTTATATTATTATTAGTCATCATTGCAGCAGTGAACTTTTTAACAGAAATTACATCCAACCTTGCTACTACGGCAATGTTATTACCCATTTTGGTCTCTGTGGCTGCTATTTTAAATATCAATCCTTATTACTTATTAGTAAGTGCTACCGTTGCAGCTTCCTGCGCATTTATGCTTCCAGTGGCCACTCCGCCAAATGCCGTAGTATTTGGCTCTGGATATCTTAGTATTAAGGATATGGTACAAAAAGGGATTTGGATGAATATAATATCTATTTTTATCTTAACCTTATTTGCCTACTTTGCCTTACCCTGGCTCTGGGATTTAGAATAATATTTGATCATTATATGAATCATTCCACTTTCGCGAAAACGGAATTATTAGCCTAAGTTCCTAAAATCACATAAAAAAGATATGTAAAAAACAAGGTAATTGAAACGGTACATCATGCACCTTTAAATTTGCGATTTAGATTGAAGCTTGCCTTATACGGTAAACTTCATCCCTATCCGTTACCTTTGTACCATGCACAAACTTCACATTGATAATAGCTTTACAAACGCGCTACCTAAAGACCCAATAAACGAAAACTTTACTCGTCCAGTAACTGACGCAGCTTACTCTCTGGCAACACCTGTTCCATTTAAAAAAGCCAGTTTGATACATATTTCAAAACTAGCTAAAGAACTAGGGTTTTCCGAAGAAGAAATCAACGGAGAAGAGTTTCTACAACTTTTTACTGGACAACATTTGTATCCTAAAACAGAATCCTATGCCATGGCTTATGCTGGACACCAATTTGGAAATTGGGCGGGACAGTTAGGTGATGGTCGTGCGATCAATCTATTTGAAATAGTACATAAAGAACAACGCTGGGCATTTCAATTAAAAGGTGCTGGTCCTACTCCATATTCTCGTCGTGGTGATGGACTTGCTGTTTTAAGGTCCAGTATTAGAGAACACCTTTGTAGTGAAGCCATGCATCATTTAGGTATTCCTACCACTCGATCGCTATCGCTAGCATTGAGCGGTGAGGAAGTGCTGCGGGATATGATGTACGACGGCAATACAGCTTATGAAAAAGGAGCTGTAGTCTGTCGTGTGGCTCCTAGTTTTATACGTTTTGGTAATTTTGAACTTGCTGCTGCTCAAGGCGAAAACAATCTTCTCAAAAAACTCACCGATTATACCATTTCCACCTTTTTTACACACATCAAATCTAGTGGCAAAGAAGCCTATTTAGAATTTTTTAAACAGGTTACAGATCGCACACTAGAAATGATCATGCATTGGCAACGAGTAGGTTTTGTTCACGGAGTGATGAACACAGATAATATGTCTATTCTAGGGCTCACTATAGATTATGGACCTTATGGCTGGTTAGAGCCTTACGATCACGGCTGGACTCCTAACACTACAGACAGACAGCATAAAAGATACCGTTATGGCGCGCAACCAGAAATAGGTTTGTGGAATTTATTACAACTGGCAAATGCGTTGTTTCCACTGATAGAAGATTCCACCGCATTGCAAGAAATTCTTGATAATTACAAGACCAATTATCAAGTCCAGTACCTTGAAACCATGATGAATAAACTAGGGCTCTACCACACGGACAAGGACGACCGTGACTTGATGCAAAATCTAGAAGAAAGCCTGCATTTACATGAAACTGACATGACTATTTTCTATCGTGAATTATGTAAAATCAATTCGAAAACTGATATAATAGAAGCTTTTAAAATCATTTCTATTGCTTTTTACAATTTTCCAAAATTGGTAGAGCAACATAAAAAAACGTGGATGGAATGGCTAGAAAGCTATAGAATACGGCTGCAGTTTGATTTGGAACAAAGTCCATTAGATAGGTACGCTTTCGCGAAAGCGAGAACTCAAAAAATGAACAATATCAATCCTAGATACGTTCTCAGGAACTACATCTCACAATTGGTTATCGATGAAGCAGATAAAGGAAATTATGAATTGCTTCATGACGTTTATAAAATGCTTCAACATCCTTATACAGAGCAACCAGAATTTGAAAAATGGTATGCATTACGACCAGATTGGGCACGTTCTAAAGTAGGTTGTAGCATGCTTAGTTGTAGTAGTTAAATGTGCTAAGAATACGAATTGAGTGATGGGGAGTTCAAAAAAATATGCGCTACATCAGATATAAGAACCCTCAAGCTTTAAGAACTACTTTTGCAAAAGCGAAAACATAATCACTTAGCTTTGCACTTTATTTTTATACATGCAAAAAGACCTGTTCCTTTTCACGCCTCCTTTTACACAACTGAATACACCCTATCCAGCGACTGCCTATATCAAAGGGTTTTTAAATACTAAGGAAATTGATTCCTATCAAATGGACTTGGGTATCGAGGTGATTTTAGAGCTGTTCTCTGCCGCCGGAATGACTAAAGTATTTGATTATGCACTTGATCAAAATAGTATATTAAATAATAACAGCCAGCGTATATATGCTTTAAAAGATCACTACATAAAACCACTGGACGGTATCATCTCATTTCTACAAGGTCATAACGATACTTTTGCCAGACAGATTTGTACTGATCATTTCCTGCCTCAAGCCTCTAGATTTGATCAAGTGGATGATTTAGAATGGGCTTTTGGAAACATGGGAATGCAGGATAAAGCTAAACATCTTGCCACCTTATACCTCGAGGACCTCTCTGATTTTATTGTAGATTGTGTGGATGATAATTTTGGTTTCAGTCGGTATGCAGAGCGGTTGGGAATGAGTGCCAATAGTTTTGACGAACTTTATACAGAGCTTCTTCAACCGCTGTCTTACATTGATGAGATTGCGATCTCTATTTTAGAGAAAAAACTAAAAGACATACAACCGAAGCTGGTCGTGATGTCTGTTCCATTTCCTGGTAACTTGTACAGCGGCTTGAGGTCGTGCCAATATATTAAAAACCATTTTCCAGATACTAAAATAGCCATGGGCGGTGGCTTTCCTAATACAGAATTGAGGTCTGTAAAAGACGCTCGTGTATTTGAATTTGTAGATTTTATATGTCTTGATGATGGAGAGCTGCCGCTGGAATTAGTTTCTGATTATGTGTTGAATACTTCTTCTAAATCTATGGGAGAATTAGAACTTAAAAGAACTTTTGTTCTTGACAATGGGGTGGTTACCTATAAAAATAATGCTACAAGATCAGATTATAAGCAATTACAGATAGGCACACCCGATTATAGTGACTTACTTCTAGATCAATATATTTCCGTTATAGAAGTGGCAAATCCTATGCACAGCCTATGGAGCGATGGTCGATGGAACAAATTGACCATGGCGCACGGTTGTTACTGGGGCAAATGTACTTTTTGTGATATTTCTTTAGATTACATAAGTCTTTATGAACCGATTGCAGCAAATGTTCTTGTCGATCGCATGGAACAGCTTATAGAACAGACGGGAGAACAAGGGTTTCATTTTGTAGATGAAGCGGCGCCACCTGCATTGATGCGTTCTGTAGCTTTAGAAATTTTAAAAAGAAACTTAACAGTAACCTGGTGGACGAACATCCGCTTTGAGAAAAATTTCACGCAAGATCTCTGTCATTTATTAAAAGCTTCTGGCTGTATTGCTATTTCTGGCGGTCTTGAAGTGGCATCAGACAGGTTGTTAAAGCTCATTGATAAAGGAGTTACGGTGGAGCAAGTAGCGCAAGTAACTAGAAATCTCACAGCGGCTGGAATCATGGTTCACTCCTATTTGATGTACGGCTATCCTACGCAAACCATTCAGGAAACAATAGACAGCTTAGAAATGACTAGACAGTTATTTGAATTAGGTGTTATCCAAAGTGGTTTCTGGCATCAATTTGCGCTTACGGCGCACAGTCCAGTAGGAAGGAATACAGAGGATTACGGGATTACACCACATTTAAAAGAGATAGGTTTTGCTAATAATGACGTGCAGTTCACCGATTCTACAGGAATTGATCACAGCATATTTAGTAATGGATTAAAGAAGTCACTATTCAATTTTATGCATGGAATAGGCTTTGATATGTCACTGCAAGAATGGTTTGACTTTGATATTCCAGAAACAACTATTGCTGCTTACTACATAGAGGATTGTTTGAATAAGGAAATTTTTAGGTCTATTAAAACAAATTCTAAAGTAGTTTATTTAGGGAATTTACCCTTAATCGCTCCCTGTAAAAAGATCAAAAAGGGTAAAGAAGTCACTTATCTAGACCTCGTCTTCCATGATAAGACTAGTTCTTTCCAAATAGAAATTCCAGAAGACCAAGGGAACTGGCTGATAGATCAGTTGGAATTGTTACAACCGACGAATAAAATTTCTACCTTCTCGCAAATAAAAGCTTCTTATGAATCAAAATTTAATCCATTCGAACCATTTTGGTATTCTGAAGAAATGGAAATCTTAAGAGCAAATGGTTTATTGGTATTGTGATCTGTCCCAAAAAGGCTCTTAAGTAGCTTTCTGTTTTTTAAGAAAATAGAATGTTGCCAAATGTTCAGATACACCTGATTTTATTGTGATAAATTAAAAATTAGTCGCTAATTTTTAAGTATTCCACAGCAAACAAAATTATTTTAGGGTAAGGCTTAAAAAAAATAAGAAATAATTGGCATTTAAGAGGGAGAACTTTAGATTTGAATTTCCAACTTATATACATTTGAAAACAAATAACCGCATCTCTTTTAATTTCTTAGCTGTTTGTTCAACAAACTTTTATCATCAGACTATGATTGCGTTTATAAGCAGCACCCTATTGGGTTTCTAGCAATTTACCTCCGTTCCTAAGATGTTTTTACATCCTTATAAACCTAATAATTTCAATTCCTAAAGCTTTTCAAATATGAAAGTCTTAAAATTCGGTGGCACCTCTGTTGGATCTGCTTCACATATAAACAATGTCATTTCCATTCTAGAAGAAAAATCTAAAAAGGATAAAGTAATTTGTGTCGTGTCTGCAATAGGTGGTGTCACAGATCTATTACAACAAAGCGGTTTACTGGCACAACAGGGTGATCCTGCCTATCTAGAAGTGGCAAGAGCTATAGAAGAAAAGCATTTGCAACTACTCACAGAACTGATAAATGAAAACGCTGCTGAAATCAAAGCTGCTTTAAAAGAACAGTTTCAACATCTTAAAAATTTACTTAACGGTATTTATCTGATCCGTGAGCTATCTCCTAAGACAACAGATAAATTACTCAGCTTCGGAGAACAGCTATCTTCATTTATCGCAACAGAAACTTTAAATGCTCGCCATTCAAATGCTGTTTTAAAAAACGCTCAAGAACTGATTGTTACAGATGATAGTTTTACAAAAGCTCAGGTTTTACTGCGGCAAACACATAGTAATATTGCAGCGTACTTTAAAAATGCGCCACAACAAATTACTATTTTACCTGGTTTTATAGCCAGATCATTTAATGGAGAAGCTACTACCTTAGGTCGTGGCGGTTCTGATTATACAGCTGCTCTAATAGCTGCAGCTTTAAACGCTAAAGAACTAGAAATATGGACAGACGTAAGCGGCATGTTTACCGCAAATCCAAAATTAGTCAAGCAAGCTTACCCAATTAAAAACATCAACTATCAAGAGGCGATGGAGTTGTCACATTTTGGGGCAAAAGTTTTGTATCCGCCTTCGATACAACCTGTTCTGGAATTGAAAATACCTATTTTAATTAAAAACACCTTACGTCCTGATGAATCAGGAACTCGCATTTCTACACCTGATGTTAAGGAAGACCGCAATGCTACTGGAATAAGCAACATTGACCACATTACTTTATTGACTCTTCAGGGAAGTGGAATGGTAGGAATCCCTGGTTTTTCAAAGAAATTATTTGGACGGCTGGCACAAGACAGGATCAATATTATACTCATTACACAGGCGTCTTCAGAGCATTCTATTTGCATTGCGATCGATCAAAAGGACGTTCAAAAAGCAGAAAACGGCATCAATGAGACTTTTGCATATGAAATAGAACGCAACCAGTTGGATAGCGTTTTAATAGAAGAAAACTTAGCTATCATTGCTCTTGTAGGTAGTAGAATGAAACACTTACAAGGTATGAGTGGTAAAATGTTCGGTGCTTTGGGGAAAAACAATATCAATATTAGAGCCATCGCTCAAGGGGCTTCAGAAATGAATATCAGTGCTGTAATTGATCAGAAAGATGTGAAAAAAGCATTGAATACCCTACACGAACGATTTTTTGAAGGAGATCACAAACAAGTAAATTTATTTATCGCTGGAGTGGGCAATGTAGGAGAAAAGCTCCTTGTACAAATCAAGCAACAGCGCAAGTATCTGAAAGAACATTTAAAACTAAACCTTCGTGTTATAGGGGTTAGTAATTCTAAAAAAATGTATTTTAAATCTGATGGAATGGATTTAAAAACTTGGAAAGAGGAACTTAAAAATGGAGAAATAGCCCGTCTCGACGGTTTTCGTAAAAAGGCTATTGATCTCAATTTGCGCAATAGCGTTTTTGTTGATGTAACGGCAAGTGCAGCGGTTTCTAAGGAATACATCTATTACTTAAAAGAAAGTATTGCTGTTGTGGCCTGTAATAAAATAGCTTGTTCTGCTGCTTTAGAAGATTACCAGCAGTTGAAGAGATACGCTTTAAAATACAATGCGCCATTTTTATTTGAAACCAATGTAGGGGCTGGCTTACCTATTATTGATACCTTGCAAAACCTTATGGCTTCAGGAGACAAAATTGTCTCTATCCAAGCTGTTTTATCTGGCAGTCTTAATTTTATTTTCAATAATTTTACGGATCAGACAAAATTTCACGATGTCGTACAACAAGCACAAGAACAAGGATATACAGAGCCAGATCCACGTATTGATTTGAGCGGTGTAGACGTTGCTAGAAAGATTCTAATTCTCGCTAGAGAAAGCGGTCTCGCTATGAATTTGGAAGATGTTAAAAACAAAACGTTCCTTACAGATAACAACAACGCCAGCGATACAGTAGCTGATTTTTACAGCACATTGATAGAAGATGAGCCGCATTTTCAGTCTTTGTACGCTTCCGCGAAAGAAAAAAACGTACAGCTTAAATACGTAGCGACATTAACGGAGAATGGAGCCAGCGTAGGCTTGCAGCAAATCCCCATAGGCCATCCCTTCTACAATTTAAAAGGAAGCGATAACATCGTGATGTTCTTCACAGCGAGATATCCCGAACAACCATTACTAGTAAAAGGTGCAGGAGCTGGTGCTGATGTTACCGCATCCGGACTGTTTGCAGACATCATAAGAATAGGAAATAACTAATGAAAGAAATAAGAATATTTGCTCCGGCAACAGTAGCAAATGTAGCTTGTGGGTTTGATGTATTAGGCTTTTGTTTGGATACTGTTGGTGATGAAATGGTCGTAAGGAGGGTTTCTAAAAAAGGAATAGTCATCACTAAATGTGTAGGTTATGAGTTACCTATGGAACTAGAAAATAATGTGGCTGGAGTCGCGGCTCAAGCTTTTATAAATGATTTTAATCCCGAGTTAGGAATAGAAATAGAGATTTATAAAAATATCAAACCTGGAAGTGGTGTAGGAAGCAGTGCTGCTAGTGCCGCAGGAGTGGTTGTCGCTTTGAATGAATTGTTAGGGAAACCTTATAAAAAAGAGCAACTCACTACTTTTGCCATGAAAGGAGAAGCTGTTGCCAGTAAATGTGAGCATGCCGATAATCTTGCACCAGCTATTTATGGCGGTTTTACACTAGTTAAATCCTGTCATCCTGTAAAAATTCTGAAAATCCCTACTCCATCAGATTTGTTTGCCAGCATTATACATCCTCAAATAGAAATAAAAACAGCCGATTCTCGTGCGGCTCTTCCAGCAGACATTCCACTGTATCAAGCGATTGAACAATGGGCAAATCTAGGTAGTTTGATTCACGCATTACACACCTCCGATTATGATTTGATCGCAGCATCGCTAAATGACGTGGTCATTGAGCCGCATAGAAGTAAACTCATACCGCATTATCACGAAATAAAAAATGCCGTGCTAAAAGCGGGAGCTTTAGGCTGTGGAATTTCAGGCTCGGGACCTAGCATTTTTACCTTGTGTAAAGGAGAAGAAAACGCTCTTAAAGTAGAACAAGCCATGAAGGACATGTATTCTAAAACAGAAATCGACTTTGATACGTATGTATCTTCCATCAATCAGCAAGGAATTAAAATCCTTAACCCTTAAATTATGAATTATTACTCCCTTAATAAAAAGGCTCCTCATGCTTCTTTTAAAGAAGCCGTAGTTAAAGGATTGGCACCAGATAAAGGACTGTATTTCCCTAAAACTATCACTAGACTTGAAGATTCTGTATTTGAAAATATAGAGCATTTGACTCGTGAAGAAATTGCTTTAAAAGCTATAGAACAGTTTGTAAGTCCCGAGATTCCTTTAGAAAATCTTAAAGCGATTATTAAAGAGACCATAGCATTTGATTTTCCTGTGGTTGAATTTAACGATCAAATTTCTACTTTAGAATTATTTCACGGCCCTACTATGGCTTTTAAAGATGTGGGTGCCCGGTTTATGGCGAGATGTTTAAGTCACTATAATCAAGGGAAAACAGAAGAAATAACAGTTCTTGTTGCTACCTCAGGAGATACTGGTGGTGCTGTGGCACACGGTTTTTTAGGCGTTAAAGGTGTCAAGGTGGTTATTTTGTATCCTAAAGGAAGAGTAAGCGTCGTACAAGAGAAGCAATTAACCACATTAGGTCAGAACATTACAGCTCTAGAAGTAAATGGCGTTTTTGATGATTGTCAAGACATGGTAAAACGTGCTTTTCTAGATGAAGAATTGACTTCAAAAATACAGTTGACCAGCGCAAATTCTATTAATGTTGCCCGATGGTTGCCACAAATGTTTTACTTCTTTTTTGCGTACCAGGAATTGAAAAAGAAACATGGAAAAATTGTCTTTTCAGTTCCTAGTGGAAATTTTGGAAACATATGTGCTGGGATGATAGCTAAAAAATTAGGCCTTCCCATCCATCATTTTATAGCAGCAAATAACGAAAATAACGTGATAACAAAATTCTTAAAAACAAAACAATACTCGCCGGAAACCACCGTTGCTACTATAAGTAACGCAATGGATGTTTCTAACCCCAGTAATTTTGCACGAATTCAAGAACTTTACGATCAAGATTTTAAATCACTACAAAAAGACCTTTCCTCCTTTTCTTATACAGATCAACAAACTGAAGATGCTTTAACAGAGATTAAAACCAAATACAATTACATAGCAGATCCTCATGGAGCTATAGGATATCTCGCCTGCAAAGATTATTTAAAGGATGATGAAAAAGTACATTGTGTGTTTTTAGAAACGGCACATCCAACAAAATTTCTTCCTACCGTAGAACGTGTACTGAATGTAAAATTGGCCTTGCCAGAACAGATCAAACAAGTGATGAATAAAAAGAAAATTTCAATGGAAATTAAGGATTATAAAGAATTCAAAGAATACCTACTTAACAGATAGCGGCCTTTGAATCGAATACGTGCTAAAACGTGCATCTTACTAGCCATAAAAACTCCTTACGAATAGTAAATAACGGATTAAAAAAAATAAAACATAGCTGCACCTTTTTTTAAAAGCGATTTAGATCATTTAATTTAAAATAAAATTCTTTTTTTAGCAGATTTAAAACAGGACTGCCATTCTGTTTTGATGATACAAAGGTAAAAAAACAGACTTTATGTGACATTTGAGTGTTGTGGTAACACCACTTAATAAAGCTTGAATTTACTCACTTTATTACGCCCTGCTAAGTAACCTTCTTTACTATTTACCATTCGCACTGTATAAAAACCTATATCTGTGAGCTTCTTCCATAAAACTCCTTCTGTCCCACTCCACCATATTCCTTCTGATCCCACAGCAAGAAGTTCTTTACCATCTGTTTCTGGAATAAAAATAATATCGCTGCAGTAACCAGGTCCATTTTTAGCGTCCATTAATTTCCAAGTTTTACCTCCATCAGATGTGATTGCCTTGTTGTGTAAATTATCTGCCTTTTTGTTCCAGTCACCACCTATCATCACACCACGTTTTTCATTTATAAAATCAATAGCGTAAATTCCTGTCATCACGCCACCTGCAACTATAGGAGTTGCATATTCTTCCCAGCTGGAACCGCGGTCTGTGCTGTGTAAGATTCTTGCTGCAGCACCTCCAGTTGCGAGCCACACATGATCCTTATATATAGCAATGTTAGAGTTACTGGCTGCAAAAGCTGCTTCGCCTTCTATAAATTTTGGCAAATGAGCACAGTCCACCTTTTTCCATGTAGTTCCACCGTCGAGAGTTTTTAGTACAGAGAGACATTTTTCAATAGGATCACCAAATGCGATTCCTTCCTGATCGTTCCAAAATTTCATGCTGTCGTAAAAAACGCCTTCCTCCACCTCTGTGTATATTAATTTTACAACATTATTTGATTGAGCGATTTTGTAAATCAGTGCAGGATTTCCCGCACTCAAGAGGTAGGTGTATAATTCTGTTGTTGCAATGGATCTGAATTCGATGGATTGATCTTCTTTAAGCGTCACTTTAAACTTTTCTATATGACCTGTTGCTTCTTCTATTCTACCATACTGTCCATCACTTCCCGAAAACCAGTAGTCACCATTAGCATAATCCAGCGCCCTTATACGGATGGTATCCGTCATTATATCATTAATTTCAATAGCAATATCAATTCTAGAATCGACCTGAACAGCTTCCAGTTCGATAACTTTAGGCTCGTTCTTGCAAGATATTGTCCATGATAGTAAGGCAAAAAACAGAATTTTTTTCATTGGGTGAAAATAACGAAGAAAAAATAAGTGTGTTTGTTACTTTTCCACTTTCTGTTTTATGAAAAACAGCCGTTTGAGCGCTATTTAAATCGGTGCAACAGCGCAAGGGAATTCAAAAGTTTTATAAAAAAATATATCGCCTCACATAACTTGCTGAGGAATAGCCGTACTTTTGCAAAATGAGATTTCACCATAATTTAGTGCAGGCAACTGTAGATGCGTTGCATACCATTTTTAACGATGGCAAGTATGCCGATCAAGCGATACAAAAGATTCTCAAGCGCGATACACGCTGGGGTTCTAGAGATAGAGGTTTTATTGCAGAGACAACCTACGACATTGTGCGCTATAAGAGGTTATTTGCTTCTATAGCAAAGGCAAGCGAACCTTTTGATCCACAAGATTTATGGAGACTTACCAGTGTATGGATCATTCTTAAAGGACATGACCTTCCGGCCTGGGATGAGTATTATAATACACCAGTAAGACGTGTAAGAGGTGGTTTGGACGAAGTACGAACAAATCGCAAAATGCGTGAATCTATTCCTGATTGGATGGATGAGATGGGTATAGCAGAATTAGGAAATATTTGGGATCAGGAAATTACTGCCTTGAACCAGCAGGCATCCGTCGTTTTAAGAGCTAATTCTCTTAAAACAGATGTGGCTTCCCTAAAAGAAAAGCTGGTGGCTGAAGAAATTCTGACCACAACAAACGACCGTTTTCCAGACGCATTAATACTTAATGAAAGAGCAAACGTTTTCCGTACGCAGTTGTTTACGGACGGTTTATTTGAAGTGCAAGATGCTGGATCGCAGCTGATCGCCGCTTTTTTAAATCCGCTGCCTGGAGAGCGCATTATGGATGCTTGTGCTGGTGCAGGTGGAAAGACACTTCACCTTGCAGCTATGATGGAAAATAAAGGGCAAATTATTGCTACAGATATTTATCAAAGCAAGCTCAACGAGCTCAAAAGGCGTACCCGTCGTGCTGGTGCTCATAACGTGGAGACTCGACTGCTAGAATCTTCTAAAACGATCAAAAAACTAGCTGGTAAAATGGACGGATTGCTCATCGACGCCCCCTGCAGCGGTTTAGGTGTTTTAAGACGTAATCCAGATGCAAAATGGAAGTTACAACCAGAATTTATTGAAAAAATTAAAGAAACCCAACAAGAGATTTTGCAATCGTATAGCCGCGTGGTAAAATCTGGTGGCAGAATGGTCTACGCTACATGCTCTATTTTCCCATCAGAAAATGAAGTTCAGGTGGATAAGTTCTTAAAATCAGACGCAGGAGCCGATTTTGAATTAGAAGATTCACAAACTCTTTATGCGCATAGAGATGGCTTTGATGGTTTCTTTATGGCAAGAATGAAAAAAAAATAACTTCTCAAGCACATTCTCTGTAATGCCGAATATGTGAACCAGACTATACCCACTATCTACTGATACTTATGAAAAACATTACCTTATTATTTTTATTGTTATCTACCCTTGGTCACGCACAAATCCCATCTGGTTATTACGATACTGCTAATGGCCTAAATGGATATCTGTTAAAATCTGAGTTAAGTACCATCATTACTAATGGTTATAATGGTCAAAGTTATGGCGCTCTGATTACCTTATATGACACATCAGATAATGATGCTTATTATGATAATGGGACTCAAACGAATACCATTCTAGACATGTACTCTGAGATTCCTAACGCAGCAGATCCATATAATTGGACCATCGGAATGAGTGCTAATTGCGGTAATTATAATAGTGAAGCAGATTGTTACAACCGAGAGCACATCTTTCCACAAGGATTTTTTAGTCAAAATGAACCTATGCGCAGTGACGCGCATCATGTAATTCCTTCTGATGGTTGGGTAAATGGTTTGAGAAGTTCTTTTCCTTTCGGTAAGGTCAACCCTAATGGAACGAATGTAACAACCACCTTAAATGGAAGTAAAAAAGGGCCTTCTATTACTTCAGGTTTTTCAGGAACGGTCTTTGAACCCATAGACGAGTTTAAAGGAGATATAGCGCGAATGTTATTATATTTTGCAACTAGATATGAAAACAATATTAACGATAGTGGATGGGATGCAGCAAACGCTAGTTCCAATAATCCGCGAGATGGATCGAGTGATCAGTTTTATGAACAATGGTATATTAATTTATTGTTAGACTGGCATAATTCAGATCCAGTAAGTCAGAAGGAAATAGATCGCAATAATGATATTTACGTGCATCAAAATAATAGGAATCCTTTTATTGATAATCCGCAGTATGTAACTTTAATTTGGGCCTCTAACAATAATCCAAATGGTGATTTATTTGCCACTTTAAAAGATACTTTTGTAGACATAGACATGGACGGTTATGGAAGCGTAGGCGATCAAATCACGTATGAATACCAAATTAATAATATAGGAACTACAAATCTGTTCAATTTAACCGCTGTTGCTGATTTAGGAGCGTTTGCCGCTCCTGGACAACTGTCACAGTTAAATGCGGGAGTCAACAGTACCGATGCCTTTGGCACGCTTACCTATACCTTAACGCCAAGCGACATTTCAAGTGTTTGTGGCTGTGTTATCAACAAAATAACAATAACTTCTGACTTTAATGCTGCTGGAACCAGTGGAAGTTTTTCGGTAGAAAGCGATGATCCAGATAATTTTACCAACACAGATAGTAACGGCGATATGTTACCTGATGATGATACAAAAACGACTTTAGTCATAGCCCCTTTTTCTGGCGCAGCGACAGAATTATTTATTTCTGAATACATAGAAGGAAGTGGTAACAATAAAGCAATTGAAGTAGCCAATTTTACAGGTGCTTTTATAGATCTATCAAATTACTCCATACAAATAAGTCCCAATGGAAACGGCTGGACAAATGCGTTAGCACTTTCAGGAACACTAGCAAATCAATCGGTTTATGTGATAGCTAATGGAAGCGCAACTCCAGCTATAACGGGTCAGGCAGATTTATTAGTTGGCAGTTCAGGGCCTCTAAGTTTTAACGGTAACGATGCTGTAGGCCTTTTTAAAGGAACTATACTCCTAGATGTTGTCGGTAATCCAACTAATTCTACTGTTTTTGCAGAAGATGAAACTTTAATAAGAAAAGCAACTGTTTCTTCTCCAAACAGCGTCTTCAATAAATCTGGGGAATGGAATATTTTTGCTCAAGATAATTTCAGTGATTTAGGAATGCATTCCTACGGAGGAACTGCTAGTAATTCAGAAAACATACTTCCAAATGTGACTATATATCCCAATCCTTCAACAGGTACATTTTACCTAGATGGTTCAGTAAGTGCCATCGATCGAATAGCGATCTATGATCTTTCTGGAAGGCTGTTAAAAACAGATTGGAGCCCTAATGGTTTTACCATACATTCCAAAGGAATATTTATTGCTCGTTTGAATATTGGTGACCAAATCATGTCTTATAAATTGATTGTCAAATAGTTGTTTGCAGTTTTAAATTATTCTAAAGCCGCTTTTTAGCGGTTTTTTTATGCATTTTCGTTATCTCCCTATACTTTATATGACCTTTGCTCTAGCTTGAAATTTGCTACAATGAGTATAGCTATATCGAGTGTACCAATATGTTTAAATAGCAAATTACATAAGCAAAATTATTTTTGAACCTGTTTTATTACACGATCTTAATTTTAAAGTATTTTGACAGTAAATCGAATGATACTTCCAAAAACTATCTGTAAGCTAGCTTTGTCTAGGTTTTTTATTTTATAAAGCTAAAACAGGATATAAGAATGTTACCAGTATCTCCAACTATTTTTTATCTACTAATAGTAAATTTGCTATGGTAAAAGATGCTAATCTAAATTTAAAATAGAAACCTTATCACCAGTATTTATGTTTTCATATGATTATAAAATTTAAATAAGTGGCTAGAATTCCGCTTTCGCGAAAGCGAAACACTGCATCTTTATAAATACCGAACATGCTATTCAGATAATTCAAAACAAATATTTATTATTTTCACCAGTAAATGAAAAAGAAACAAGTCTATGAAAAGCCGTATATCCGTATTTGTTGTTTTATCGTGTTTATGTGTCACTTCTCAAAACCTAAGTTCTAATGATCAAGAAAAATTAGATGAGATGATTTTCGCACAACGTCAACTCAAGGAGAATGATCGAAATGAGTGGTTCCTTTTTGAAACATATGACGGTGCATCTATGTATTTTAATGGAAAAGGAGTGCTTCAACTAAATCTAAAAAAAAGGTTTGACTGGGCAGATGCCTTTTATGGAGCAGATTTTGCAAAGGTTTCAAAGAACAACAGGTTAGGCTTTATAAATAAACAAGGAGAAGTGGTGATACCCGTAGATTATGAAAATGTCAAAGTGTTCAGTAATGGTCTTGCCGCTGTTATGATGCTAGGTAAACATGGTTTCATTGATACTGCTGGTACCCTAGTGATTCCTCCTATATATGAAGATGCTGGTTATTTTGGTGACGGCCTGGCACCTGTTAAGAAAAATGGAAAGTTTGGTTTTATCGACAGAAAAGGAACTCTAGTAATTCCTTATACCTATTTCGAATCCTACTCCTTTTATAACGGTAGGGCAGCAGTTCAGCTAGATCAATATCAAGATATGGAAAAAGAAAAATCTGGAAAATGGGGCTTTATAGATGTTACTGGTGAATTAATTATAACTTATATATATTCCGAGGTGAGTTCTTTTACACCAGATGGCACAGCAAAAGTTATTATTCAAAACGGAAGCCTTTTGGGCGATAATCATCACATCGATAAAAATGGAAAGAGGTTGTAATAAACCTTTACACTACCATACTAACCTTATTACAACCCAACAAGCTTCATTAATTATTACACCTTGTAAACAGATGTCAATATTGATTTTATCAAAAGAATACATGTATTTTAAAAACTGATTCTTCTTGTGGTAGTGTTCTAAATTTTTGATTCCTTCCATTACTCGGTTACATACATTTCTATGGTTCGTCTACAGGTGAAATACAATTTATTTTTCTCCAAATTAGAAAATCTGAACTTTTATTTGCACTTGTTTATTAGGGAGTGGAATTAATAAATCAGTGATCAGAGTTATGTCGTTTAAAGTTTTATAGTATTTGAGATTCTTCCTACAAAAATCATGATATGCAAATTTTGTTTTATAGATTTAAAACAATTCTGTCTAAGGTTATTTGTGCCACAAGGCTATAGTTCTTGCTGCAGCATTGAAATAATTTATGACCCTCTTAATCAACTTGTTAATTTATGTTTAATTACCGGAACCAGTCACAATTGAAGCATAGCAATTTCTGATAAAGGCCTGGTTACTTGTAAGTATGATAATTTCATTTTTAAAATATCTTGATCTAAATCATCAAGGAATTCTTATTTTTAATGGATTCAAATACCGTATTCGTTTTAAGACGTGTTACTAAAACATCTGATACATGTTCCTTTTGTAACACGGAATTAATATCACATAGATTCTGTCCTTTATTTTGATGATCCCTTGAGTAAAAATTTATGACTTAAAATCATTTCTATCATTAAATCAAACACGTATTCTATTAGAATAATCTTTTGTTAGATATCTTGAAAACATGTATAGAGTAGATTAAAATCGACCACTTAAAGATATAGGCATGTGACCGTATATGTTTGACCTGTTGTGCTTTCGTTTTTCATTGCTTTTAAGAGATGCGTTTGAAAATGTTGGAACATACATTTTATGGGACAAAACAAAATATGAGGAGATCACATCATCTAAAATAAATCTTTAGAGTCATTATGAAATATATTTAATGCCTTGGTGATTTTATATTAGGGTAAAGAAAACATCTTCTCTCTGCTTCTTTCTTTTAGAGTTTTCAATTATTAAAAAAGGAATTGATATATCATCACGCTGGAGCAAAGTCTTCGATGTTCCTTTTCAATATTTAGAAAGATTTTTGGATGAATTCTGGCAAATAAAATTAAATAATAAATTAATTTTAAATTGTAAAAGACAGCATTAAACCTCACTCCTAAATAAAAGTGTTTTCCTTATTTTTTTTAATTTCACCTTCTTTTTCAGCCCTTAAACTGGACCTAAAACTTCATTTATAAAGTTTCTGTTGTTTTTATATTTTATTGTAGAATTTAGACTACTTTCGCCGCCGCAAAATTTTAAGATATTTATAACATTTTGGTTTGTTTTACGTGTTATTAACCCGCTGAAAACCTTGTTTATACATCTTTAAATTATGTTTTTAATAATAATTAAGTGATGCAGTTATGATCACAGCTTTTCACCAACACGATGCATCAAGCACTAATTATTTTTAAATTGACAATAAAATTTACTAAAAACGGATGTTTTTATCTGTGAAAATTTTTATATTATGAAAAATAACGTTTCTTTTTTATTACTATTTGTAATTTCGATAAGTTCCAGTAATCTTTATGCTCAAGTAGGAATTGGGACAAGAAGTCCAGACGTTTCAGCGGTACTTGACATTCAATCGCAAAATAAGGGAATGTTAATGCCCAGATTAACTTCTGTGCAAAGGGATTTAATCGAGGAGCCGGCCAATGGTTTAATGATTTTTAATACTACATTAAACGACGCACAAATTAATTTGGGCGATGCCATGTCACCTTTGTGGAGTGGAACTAAAACAAAACAAAATTTAATCAATAATGTAGTGAGTCAAGGCGATAATGTCATCTCAGGTTCTATAAATAATGCAGTAATACCTGACATGAGTTTAACGCCTCAAGTAGGAACTTACTCCCTTACATTTAACGCAAACCAAATGTATAGCGAAAGTGATCAACAATTTACAGCCGCTCAGGGGAATATTGATGTAAATATGATCTATCAAGATCTGAGGAATTTCTTAGCAACTGATACAACACATATTCCTGCTTTTGGAAATGATGAAACTTTACAGCCAGGTGTCTATGATCTTACAGGAGCATTTTCTTTAGCAGGTATACTTACACTTGATGGACGTAATGATAGCGATTCCTTATTTATTATTAGGAGTACAGGAGCCTTTAGTGCAGGAGCGAGTGGACAAGTTGTTCTTATAAACGGTGCAGAAGCTAGAAATGTTTATTGGGTGTCTGATGCTGCTATGGATACAGGAGCCAATTCTAATATAAAAGGATCTTTAGTTTCAGGTACGGGTGCCATTAGTTTAGGAGCAGATGCTAGACTTGAAGGAAGAATTTTTACCAATTCTGGAGCATTATCTATAGGAGCTAATTCCATTATTAATATGCCTCTTGGTGTTAGTGTTATCGACTTAAGAATCCTTTCATCATTTGCAATGTTTACGGCTTCTGGTGCTATTGCAAGTGGTGCAAACTCGACGATTGACGGAAATATAGCCACTTCAATAGGAGCCCTCACTACCGCAGGACAACATTATGGCGAAAAATATTCAGCTGCTACAACATTAGATGCAAAAATGACTGCCAATAATACTACGTATAGTATTTATCAAAATGGAGAAGAATTAGTAAACACGAGCAGAACAATTCATAGTATGACTCCAACGCTGATATCTCTTCACGCTATTATTTCAATTCTAGATCCAACAGATACAATTGAAATACGATGGAAAGTAAGCGAAGGTGAATCAATGATGCAAAACAGAAGCTTATCACTGATTCATTTTTAACTTTAATTGTTTCCGCATTTAGGTTTTGATTATAAGATAAAATTGTTTTTTCCTAGTAATCTAAAGGAGTCGCAGTCAATTTTAAACCGTATGTATCCGTTTCTATTAGTTTTATTATCAGTTTAGGTGTTTATATCGTTTTTGGTGCGCCCTCAATAGCAGGTATATTAGCACTAAAAGGCTAAAATGCTTTATCCTATATTTTTATTAGAGGTACAGCGTGTTTACTACGGGAGCAAATACACGAATTGTACTCATAAATAACACATACTTTAGATATATATGAGATATCTGAAGTAGCCATGTAACCAAAAGCTGACTTTGTTTTAAAAGGTAATTTAGTTTGTTGTTCGGGTAATCAGAGCCTTGGAAAAGTTTTGTTTCTTAAGTGGTATTGTTTAACAATTCTAGTGCTATAGGACCTTTTGTGTTCTTCAAGCACTTAATGGCTCTACATCTATTGACTTAATAAGTGTATCGTCAACTGCAGTGTTTAACTCTTCAGATGCTGTTTCAACTGGTGCTGATTGCTTTATTAATGGTCACTTAAAGACTGCGTAACGAGCTCTACCTATTGCCGAAAAACACACCCGTGAAAAATACTAAACCGGCACTTACTCCAACGGAGAAATCAGTGCAGGTGGTACCACCTTAATTCTTTATCAAAATAGCACAGAACTAGTAAATTCCGGTCCAACTATTCATGATAGGAATCCGGGATCGATATCTCTATGTGTTATTGTTTCTATGTTGGCTCCTGCAGATTTACTTGAAATACGATGAGAAGTCAGTTAGGAAGAATATAATTAAAAATAGTTACTCATCCTTAATGCGTTTTTAAATTTAATTTTTTTTTACGCTGACACATGTAATACTAAAGTTGCATTTTTATAAACCAGTAAACCAATTAAACAGACCCAAATACTATAATAACCAAATCTTTATATACCTTCAAAGACAAGCACATGTAATAAC
>NZ_JBLIGN010000047.1:0-20964 GCF_047636915.1 Nonlabens sp.
CAAATCCTTAAAAGGATTAAAAAGCGTTTGTGTCATCAATATTCAGATATATTAAGTTTTACATTTTTCCAAATGTAGCCATAAATTATTGTTTGTTTTGCCTAATTTATATAGAATCAAAAATCTCCAATTTTGGACAGTACCGTAAAACCTTCCCTTAACGGAACTGCTCAACAATGTTGATTATTACGTCCCAGAGTTCTCAGTCCAGCTCTTCCTAAAATAGGTAAGGCGGCAAGGGCGGTTTGGAAAGTAGCAAACTCACTTTTACTGTTCATAAAATTTTCCAAATTCGCAAGTTTCTCTCTAATAACCGATTCTCCAGTTGGTGGCGTGTATGCGGTTTGTCCTTGCATGTTTTTTAAAGCAATACTAGGAGTTGTTCTAATTCCAGTTTTTTTTTAATACTTGGTACAGTTTTGATACACCAGTTTGTTCTTATAACAGGACGATTTTCATTATCTCGCAATCCATTATAAAGCGCTTCTTTATAACTGTTAACTTCATTCGTAGCTGTATTATCAAATTTTTTGTCGGCTACCAAAGATTTATATAAATCGTCATTAGTGGTAATAATGTTTTCTATTTCAGAAACTCGCTTTTGCTTATTGTGGATGAATAGTGTCTAAAAATAAAGTAGGATTAGGTAAATTGGTTAGCATACCGTTAAGTTGTGCTAATGATCTACTGACATCAATAGTCTTAAGTAAAACCTTAGTTGTTTCTAATATAGTTTTAGGAGGCAATAATGTTAAACCAATATAAGGTTTAGTATTATTGAAATCTTTCATTTTTAATAAGGGTAATAATTACTACTTATTAATTTCTGGAACCAGAAGTCGTTGAACAGAAAGGTTGTCTACTAAAACACTGTCTATCTTACTTGGTGGATAGGCTAACAAGGAATCTCTAATCCTTAAGCTTTTCATATATGTACTGTCATTTTTATAATAATCAGTAGCCTCTAAAGCTTTGGTATCGCTGTAATCAAGACAGGAGAAGTAGGGTTGATCGTATTCAAAATTAGTCAACAAGGGGTTTTTCCAACGGCTTAAACTTTTAAACATAGATGCTATCATAGACATTGCGGAAACCCGTACACTTATAGCATTAGTTAGATGCTTAACTACACATCGTCACGAACTAAGGCAAGTAAGAACCATAAAATAGGAGTGTCTAGGCAAGCAAAAATGACAAACTAAATGTGGAGTATGTATACGCATGGAAAATAACTCATGGTTACTTAACTTTATCTAAACGCTGATTTGAGTATATCTCTGTAGGAGCAAAGACTGATTCTTTAGGTGTTGATACAATAAATTAGGTGGTTGCTTTATAATCATGGGGTGGTTTTTATGATGGATAAACGTCACTTGAATTATAGATATTCGGTTAGTAAATAAGGTATACAGTATAACAAGAATGATATAACAAGTGGTAGTTCATTTAAGAAACACCGCAACTCAACTAAAAGAGCCATTTACTCGTTTTATCTTTTTTGATTAATAATATTAACAGACATTTGAGCAGCTAAAGCGAACAAAATGAAATTATTTGTAGCAATATTACTTCTGACTTTCTCTATTGGTTGCAAATCTCAAACCAAACCCAAAAAAGTTGAAATCCCAAAAGCGCAGGAATTAAAACCACTTTTTTATAATCAAGGAGAACAAGAAGATTATTGGGCTCAAGAACTTTTAAAAATGAATACATAAAGCAAACGTTTAAAACCTATTCTGATGAAATTAAAGAAATAGAAAAACCTGAATTAACATTCGACAATAAGTCTTTTCATATTTATGGTGTAAATGGTACACTAAAAGTGTTTTTCCTCAAAGGAATTTTATATCCTCAATTAATAAGTAGCTATACAACCGATCGACGTAAATCGGAAAAAGAACTAGACTCTCTTACTGTTTCGCAAAAATATTTTTATGAATTAACAAGAGGAGCTAATTTAACGATAACAAATTTAGAAGAACTTAAATATCTATCAAACTCACCGAAAATTAGACGATTTCGATTTTGGTTGGGCAGACCAAATTCTGCAAATCTACAAGTCTATCTGTTTGAATTGACTGACGAAACTGCTGATAAAAACACGGAATTAAAGGAATTTATAGAGAATTGTAGACTCATATTTTTTAAAGAAGGCTGGATTATAATTGGAATGCAAAAAAACGATACAAAACAACTTATATCTTTTACATACAGTTAGTTGCTGAGTATAAGTTAAGGCATATTTGCAAGTCTGCCAAATTTTAAATTTGGCCTATTGATAAAAAAGATAATAAGAAAAATTTAAAAATTCGGCTCGCGCTCAACCGAAAAATTTATGATTCGTGATCGCCTATTTTTCATATACTACACGTTGAGAGTCTTTTACGGTCGTTGACCGATTGTAATGACGATAACAAATACTGAAACATTGGAATACTATGATTTACTTTAAATGTAGGTCTAATAGATAATAGGGTTATATCACTGTTATATTTAAGAAGCTTTTTAAAAAGCCATCGCATTTAAAAAGTAAACAGGTATCTTCAGTTGAGAACTTTTTCGAAAAGCTGACAGGACTTCTAAAGAAGTCGGGAAAGTATAAAACGAAAAGGGCGGTTGTATTTTCTATGGTATAAGGTTATAAATATTCTCGATTTAATAACTCGTTTGGAGTCACAATTGCTTTAATTGAATCAATTATCTTTGCAGCCTTAAAAACAATAACAATGCAAGAAGGAATCTACGCAAAATTTGATACTACTAAAGGAGAAATTTTGGTACAATTACATCATGATAAAACGCCTGGAACGGTAGGTAATTTTGTTGCCTTAGCGGAAGGTAACTTAGAGAATAAGGCCAAAGGTCAGGGTACTCCTTATTACAACGGTCTTAAATTTCACAGAGTGATACCAGACTTTATGGTTCAAGGAGGAGATCCACAAGGAACTGGAGCTGGTGGACCTGGTTATAATTTTGACGATGAATTTCATCCAGAATTGCGCCATGATGGCCCAGGAGTGCTGAGTATGGCAAATGCGGGACCAGGAACAAATGGTTCTCAGTTTTTTATTACTCACATCGCAACAGAATGGTTAGATGATAAGCACAGCATTTTTGGTAAAGTAATACAAGGACAGGATGTTGTAGATGCTATCGCTCAAGGTGATGAACTTAAAACAGTGACTATTCTTAGAGAAGGCGAAGCCGCACATGCATTTAACGCTGTGGAAGAATTCCGTCAGTTTGAGGGCGCTGGAAAAATGCGGGAAGACCAATCAAGAAAACAAGCCGATCAAGAAATCGATGATATCGCGATGGGTTTTGATAAAACAGAAAGTGGTTTGCGTTTTAAAATCATCAATCAAGGTGATGGAGTTCCAGCTGAAAAAGGAAAGAAAGTAAGCGTTCATTACAAAGGAATGTTGCCTAACGGTAAAGTATTTGATTCTAGTTATGATCGCAAGGAGCCTATTGATTTTGTGCTAGGTAAGGGACAAGTAATCGCAGGATGGGACGAAGGAGTCGCTTTACTTAAAGTAGGAGATAAGGCCCGTCTTGTTATACCATCACACATCGCTTACGGAAGCGCTGGCGCTGGAGGTGTTATTCCGCCAGACGCAACATTGGTATTTGATGTAGAATTAGTTGCTGTAAAGTAGTACGTACTCAATTATTTATATAAAGCTCTGTTCTTCATTGAACAGGGCTTTCTTTGTTACAAAAGGCATGTGGCATGTGTACATCAAAAATAATTATACTCAAAAGACCTGGATTTTGGAAAGATAGGTGATGAATTACTTCGATGGTTCACTTAAATGGAAGTATATGCCTTGAGTTCGAAGTATAGCAAGTGGCAGTTTTCCTTTTATTACAGACGGTTGAGGGTTATTTCCATAGATATGCACCGTTTATCAAGCATATTAATGTTGCCTTATAGAGCTAAATTAATCGTCTTTCAGCTAATTAGAAATCATTTTGTGGAGAAAATATAACTTTTTAGCAAATTGAATGTATTAAAAAAGAAGTCCCTATTATTCAAATAATATCAATAAGTTAAAGATGTAAAATAAGGCTTAGAACAGAGAAAAAATAGTTTGCCTCATCCAGATTCCATATCATTCATCCCGATTTTCACCTTTTAAATATGAGATGAGTCGGCGGCCATCTATGCGTCTGTTGTTCTCTAATTTCCTCCTTCTTAATACCAGTTGCTTCGCACCTATTTACTATATTTACTACAAAGAAAAAAGCATGAAAGCAGTAGTTATTTTTTGTCGATGGTTTGTTGGTATATTGTTTATTTTTAGTGGCTTAATTAAATTAAATGATCCACTAGGCTTTTCTTACAAACTGGATGAATATTTTAGTGCTGCTGTTTTAGGACTGGAGTTTTTACAGCCTTTTGCGCTCCCCATGGCTATTTTTGTAGTTATTTTTGAAGTGGTTTTAGGGATCATGCTGCTGCTAGGTTTTCAGAAAAAGTTTACCATCTGGTCCATACTGCTCATGATTGTATTCTTTACATTTCTGACTTTTTATTCGGCTTATTTTGATAAAGTAACCGATTGCGGTTGCTTTGGTGATGCTATTCCATTAACACCTTGGCAATCTTTCTATAAAGATATTGTGCTGTTAGTGATGATTCTTATCTTGTTTTTCAATATGGATAACTTAAGTTCCACCTTCACAAAAGCAAAATCATCTCTAATCATTCTCGTAGCGACCATCATTTGTTTTATAATCGCTTATTATGTATTGATGCATTTACCTATCCTTGATTTTAGAGCTTATAAAATAGGAACTGATATGGAAGAAGCCATGAAGGAAGACCCCAACCAGCCAGCAATTTTTGGATACGACTGGTACTACACGGTAGATGGAAACGAAGAAATAGTAACTACAGATGGATTGCCGCCAGAAGGTCGCCCAGCTTATGCTAAAGTAGAAACGCGTATTATTCAAGAAGCGGCACTTCCTAAAATTCACGACTTTTCTATAGAAAAAGACGGTAAAGATTACACTCAAGGAATACTCGAAAAAGAAAAAGTAGCCTTTGTAATGATCTATGACATGACCAAGGCCGAAGATGGCGGTATGGAAAAGCTAGCAGCTTTTGTGACAAGAGCTCAAAAATCTGGTTATGAAGTGATCGGATTGAGTGCAAATAGTAAAGACCAATTACAACCTTTGCTGAAAGCAAATGGGATAGAGATACCATTTTATACCACGGATGGAACCCAATTAAAAACTGCCGTGAGGTCAACACCATCTGTAATGACTATTGAAAACGGAGTGGTGACTAGTAAATCACATTGGAATGATTTTGAGAGCTTGTCTCTATGATAAGCTATGTGCTTAAAAAAATAGGATATGCCGTGCTCACTCTTTACGGAGTGGTGACGGTTATTTTTTTACTGTTTTACCTATTACCTGGAGACCCTGCTCAAATGATGATGGGGCAGAATGAAAGTCAGGAACAACTGGCTAACTTAAAAGCAAAATACGGTCTTGATCAACCTATAGGAACTCAGTATTTGTATTTTCTAAATGATTTGTCTCCTATATCTTTTCACAGCACAAATAATGCTGATTTTACTCATGATGATGGGAAATACACAGCTCTAGATCTTTTTACAATAGGGATAACAAGCACCTATTTGAAATGGCCTTATTTAAGAGAATCTTTCCAGAAAACAGGTAAAAAGGTAAGTTATATTATAGGAGAAACATTGCCTAATACTATGATTCTTGCTCTGGCAGCGATTAGTATCGCACTGGTATTAGGATTGGTTTTAGGAGTTATTTCTGCTTTGTATAAAAACAGTTGGGTGGATCAGATGATTCAGTTGGTCAGTACCATTGGAATGAGCATCCCTAGTTTCTTTAGTGCTATTATTTTCGCGTTTATTTTTGGTTATGTGCTGCAGGAATACACGGGTCTTAAGATGAGTGGTAGTTTATACGAGATGGATGATTATGGAGAAGGAATGCAATTGCAATGGCGCAATTTGATATTGCCATCCATTGTATTGGGAATACGTCCACTTGCGGTCATTTCTCAACTCATGAGAAACAGTTTATTAGAAGTTATGGGGCAAGAATATATTACCACGGCATATGCAAAAGGACTTACTACCTTACAAGTTATCAAAAGACATGCTTTTAAAAATGCATTGAATCCTGTAATTACTGCGGTAAGCGGTTGGTTTGCTAGCTTACTTGCCGGTGCTGTTTTTGTAGAATATATTTTTAATTGGAATGGGATAGGTAAAGAAATTGTAGAAGCATTAAATACTCAAGATTTACCGGTGATCACTGGAGCCGTGCTCGTTATTGCAACGCTATTTATAATCATTAATATTTTGGTGGACTTTATTTATGTGTGGTTGGACCCTCGTGTAAAGTTGGAGTAGTGAAAAAAGACTCTGGAGACTAGATTCAATAGACAAGAGGATTGAAATGAATTTAAACTTTAGTATCAGAAGTAATTTTTGTTGCAATTAGTTAATTATAATTGGATCAAGTATACCTAGTTTTTTATTCTTGAAATTAATTTTAAATCCCAGCGCAAACGTTTTTTAAGATTTTAAACCCAATACCTTAACATTCATTTGCACAACAATAATAAAAAAGGCAATTTTGAATTTATTGCTAAATTTACACGTACCCAAAACAAAAACCATGAGAAAAAACATACTAGCTGGAAACTGGAAAATGAATTGTGACCTTTCACAGACACAAGGATTAATTACCGATTTAAAAACGGGGTTAGTTAAAGATTTCAATTGTGAATTGATGATCGCTCCATCGCATCCATTCTTATACAATGCATTTAATAGCACATCTGACACGCTTATTGAAGTGGTAGCTCAGAATGTTTGTGAAGCTCAAAATGGAGCGTATACGGGAGAGATTTCTGTAGATATGTTAGATAGTATTGGGATCAAAACGGTCATTATAGGTCATTCGGAGCGTAGAGATACTTATGGAGAAACAAATGAATTGCTTGCTGCTAAAACGAAAACGGCTCTTGGAAAAGGAATGCGTGTCATTTTTTGTTGTGGAGAACACCTAGAACAACGCAAAGCAGGCAACTATTTTGAAACGGTAACGGGACAAATTGAAAAAGGACTTTTTGATCTTACCGCAAAGCAAATGGAACAGGTTGTGGTTGCTTATGAACCTGTATGGGCCATCGGTACTGGAGAAACAGCAAGTCCAGAACAAGCACAAGAAATGCACGCACATTTACGTTCTTTTTTAGAAACTAAATTTGGAAAAGAAACGGCAAACAATACCAGTATTCTTTATGGAGGTAGTGTAAAACCTTCAAATGCCTCAGAAATTTTTGCAAAACCAGACGTAGATGGTGGTCTTGTAGGTGGTGCATCACTAGATGCGCAATCGTTCCTTGATATCGCAAATGCATTTTAAAAAACGGTTGTTATTTATATTTCTATAGGCTACACTACCAGTAGTTAGTCAGATGCAGTGCAGTGTCAAAGTAGCAGCAGCAGCAGCAGCGCAAGAACTCTCAAAAAGCCAGGTTGTTTATAATGGTAGTTATTGGAGTATTCCATATTCTAATGGGATGTGCTAAAGCCTTATGGTGTTTGTACGGATTTGGTCATTAGAACCTTTAGAACGATAGGAATAGTTTCCAAAATAAAATCAAAGGATTAAAAACGTCATTTGCTAGTACCTAAAATAGGTGCTGGACAAGTTTTATAAGATTGCCTATTTAACTTTACAATTACAGGACATTACCGCTATGGAAAATAATATCACAGACCAGGTTTATATAGAATACAGTTTTACGATGCAGCCACAGCAACCTTGGAATGATGTGCTTATGGCACAATTAGGAGAAGTTGGTTTTGAGAGTTTTATAGAAACAGAAGAGGGTATTAAAGCTTATGTATTGCAGTCCTTAGATAGTGACGCTATACTTCACAATGTGGCTCTTATGGAAAATGATTTATGTGATATTGCTTTCGCGAAAGCGGAAATACCACCAACAAACTGGAATGCTGAATGGGAGAAAAACTTTGATCCTATTATCGTAAATAATCGCTGTGAAGTTCGTGCGCCCTTTCATAAGTCTAGTGGTGTAGAATTTGAGATCGTGATGGAGCCTAAAATGAGTTTTGGGACAGGTCACCATCAAACAACGCACATGATGATCGAACATTTGTTAGTAGAAAATGTGACAGATCTTGATGTGCTAGATATGGGAAGCGGTACAGGAGTTTTAGGTATTCTTGCTCAAATGCGTGGCGCTGCGACTGTAGATGCAATTGATATCGATACGTGGTGTTATGAAAATGCGATGGAGAATGTAGAGCGTAATAAAACAGATAGAGTAACTGTTATTTTAGGCGGTGCTGAACAACTTGAAGGGAAAACCTATGATGTTATAATTGCAAATATCAATAGAAATATCCTTCTTCAAGATATTCCCGTGTATGCACGTAGTTTAAAAAGTGGTGGTACTATTCTTTTTAGTGGTTTTTATAAAGAAGACTTGGTGCCTATTAAAAATAAGTGTAATGATTGTGGTATTTCTTACGACTCTCATTTAGAAAAAGATAACTGGATCGCAGCAAAAATGATTAAGAAATAACTTTAACGTTAAAGTTGATTTATTCTTAAAGGATTTGTTTTAAATTTATTCAAATGATAATAAACACACAGGAACAAGTACTTCCAGAATTGGAGTTGGAAGTCTTGGAGCAAAAGGAAAATAAGATTGTCCTTTTTAATGATGAAGTAAATACATTTGATCACGTTATAGATATGTTAGTAGCAGCTTGTGATCATACTCCTATACAGGCGGAGCAGTGTTCTTTAATAGTTCACTATAAAGGAAAATGCAATGTAAAAACAGGTGATTATGATGATCTAAAACCACGCTGCACGGCTTTGCTGGAAGCAGGTTTAACAGCTGAAATTCAGTAAGAATATTTTCTTTTGCTATTTGTATTTATTAATGAGTACAACATAAAATGCCGGCAAATTGCAGGCATTTTATGTTTTACAATTGAAGTGTAACGCTAAAAACCGGCCAATTGCTCGAAAAAGGCGCCTATTTTTTTAGAAGCATCGATCAAGTGGATTTCTATAATCCAATGGCGTTTCTTCCCATTAGAATCGGTTTGATTCATTGGGATATGATTTTCTAAATGGATGTAATTAGTCTTCACTTCTGTTTCTAAACTCTCGTGAGGAAATTGACCGATCAAATGACCAGCAATAGGTCCTCCAAATTCCCATCCATAACTCACCGCTAACGCTTTGCAATACTCATACAATTGAGCACCAGTGATAGCAGGGTTATCTATAAAGTACTCATTTGCTATGTGCCATAATTTTTCTGAATCTCTGGCCAATTGCTTTTTATAAGAATCGTTTCCTATCACATAAGTTCTCCCGTAGTCAGCTTCCCATTCTTCTAGGATAGGACCGAAATCTATAAAAAGGATGTCATCTTCTTTAACTACTAAGTCAGGTGGGTTTTCATTATAGGGATGCAATGTGTTTTCTCCAGCACGCACAATACGCTTGTGCCAGTACTTTTTGATCTGTAGCAACTCATCAGCCAAAAGGAAAATAGCTGTGTTGATTTGTTTTTCTGTTTTTCCAGCTTTGACCAGTTGTCTTGCTTCAATTTCTTGAAATAATAAGGCTGCTTTTTGTTCTGCTTTTTGAAGTTCTAATAAGGTAGTCGTCATGTAGTAAAAATAGTATTCAGGAAGGAATTGACCATATGTTTTTGTGTTAATATGCCAGTTATCACAAGAAAATAAATATTATTTATTAAACTTTTGTTTATTTACATCATTGTAATTAAGCTTATTACTCTAAAAATTAAAGAATTAGTCATGCTTCTAATAAAATTTAGTTATTTTCCTACAAAATTAAGCAATCATGAAAAAACTTTTATTTTTACTAGCTTTGCTGTTAACCACAGTAGTCACAGCTCAAGTTACTGCAGGTCCAGTTCCAGATTATATTGTTTGTGATGATGTCTCAAATGATGGAATAGAACTTTTTGATTTAACATTTTGGGACGTGACAGCCTTAGGAAACCAAAATCCAGCTACGTATACGGTTGCTTATTTTTCTTCTCAGTTTGACGCTGTAAATAATTTAAACCCATTATCTCCAGCAAACTATTCAAATAGTACTAATCCACAATTAATCTTCATACGTGTCAATGATACTACTACCGGAAGTTTTAACATTACCACAGGTAATTTAATCATTGAAGCCTTACCAATAGTTAATAGTCTACAAAGCTTTACTTATTGTGGTGCAATTACTGCAACTGGTGAAGTTCAAGTAGATCTATTTGATATAGAACCTTTTCTTTCAAATGGACAGAATAATTTGCTTTTCACCTACTTTCTAAGTCAGCAAGATGCAGACACTAATTCTAATCCACTTTCTACTACATTCATATCCCAAGCAAATATTCCTGTAGATTTATTTATAAGAGTTCAGACTTCAACTAATTGTTTTGAAGTAATTAATGTATTTGTAACTTTAACAAACTGTAATCAGGCCTCGCAATTAGTGGAATTAGAATCCTGCATTGACCCGGTTAATAATAACGCATGTTTTGATATGAATATCAATACACTAGCAGCATTAGGAACTAATTCTATAAATACACACTCTGTTAGCTATCACGCCACACAAGTAGATGCCGATACTAATAATAATATCCTTCCTGTTACCTACTGTACTTCTTCTAATCAACAAATTTTTGTCAGAGTGGAAGAAATAGCAACTGGAAACACAGATACGACCCAATCGTTTCAATTAATAGTTAATGCTAGTCCAGATATTTACACATTCAATCCTTTGAGCGGTTGTGATGATGATGGAGACGGTCGTATTGAATATGATGGGAATAGTGTTTTAAATGACATATTTAGCACATCGAGTTTAAATAATAATTTTCAGGTCGTTTATTACCTTACTCAGGCAGATGCCATGAATCAAGTGAATCCATTAGGAGTTTATTTTAATTTTATTGTTGATACTGGAACTACCCAAGTTTTTGTTAGGACAGAATTTTTTCCAAGCTCTTGCTCTAGCATATCTCCTGTGCAATTAGTGGAGGTAACAAGCTGTTTCACTGCAGGTAACCCAAATGAATTGATAGGTTGCTTACAAACTCCTAATACAGTGGCCTGTTTTGATCTTACTCAAAACGATGCTGTAATTATGGATACTAATAACCCTACTGATTTTACAGTAAGTTATCATACCAGCAGTGCAGATGCCAACGCCGGGACTAACTCTATTGCAAATGCAACCAACTATTGTACAGGATCTAATGCTGTTATTTATGCACGACTAGAAGAAAATACAACTGGTGGTTATCAACTGGCTTCATTTGATCTTATTACCCAAGCTGTATTATTTGATTTTACTACACTTACAGATATTAGTGATTGTGACGACGATCTAGATGGAACTGTTGTTTTTGATTTGACAGATTTTGAGGGTCAATTAATTTCGACAAATACTTTTACTTATTTCACAACTTTACAAGATGCTCAGAGTGGCATAAATGCCATTCAAAATCCATCTATTTACGATGTCTCCATCTTAAACGGATCACAACAAATATTTCTGGTAGAGGCAATTCCTAATAACTGTAACGTCATTTATTCAGGTGCAATAAGACCTCAAGGAAATTGTAATAATGCTTATGATTGTTCCAATGCTCAATCACTTTGCGAACGCATAGGACAACCTTTTATAAATGTGTTTGATGGTTCAAATGCAGAGCCAGGTAATTATTATCCTTTTTCTTCAACTACTGGACCTAGAAATCCAACTTGGTTCTATATACCTGTAGAGACTGCAGGAGATTTAACTTTAGAAGTTTATCAAAATTCACTGCCTAATTTTATGGGTCAAGACCTTGATATAGACTTTGCGGTTTATGGTCCTTTCACAAACCCTACTGCGCAATGTGGTAGTCTTACTCAAGCCGACTATGTAGATCATAGTTTTTCAGTTGTTATGCCTGAAATCGCTCAAATTTCTAATGCTCAAGCTGGTGAATATTATTTGATTCTTACTTCAAACTTTTCAAACCAACAAGGTTTCTTAAAAGTAGAATTAGGAGCAGGAAGCACGGCAACGGTAAACTGTGATGGAATTAGAATGGCTTCTTATCTAGATGTCAACCTAAATGGTTTAGTAGATGCCGCAGACCAGAGTTTCCCTCTTGGAGTATTTGAATGGGAAAGAAATAGCAGTGGTAACCTGATGCAAATAACCACACCATTAGCGAGTTATAATATTTATGATACAGATCCAACTAACTCATATGACCTAGGCTTTGATGTTCTACCAGCTTATGCAGCAAATTATAGTGTTGCACCTGCAACGCATCCAGGAGTTACTATTCCTAATGGTAGTGGTATTGTAAGCAAAGACTTTTTAGTAACTCCAGTGTCAAGTTATGAAGATGTTGTGGTTTACATAGTGCCTCAAGAGCAACCGAGACCAGGTTTTACTTATACAGAAACAGTTTATTATACTAATTTAGGAACAAGTCCTGTATCGCTAGGTCAAGTCACTTTTGATTATGATCCTACTGTGAGTGTTGTAAGCGTATCAGATCCTAGTGCTACTATTACAACTGCTTCAGTTAGTCTAGGTTATGCAAATTTGAATCCGTTTGAGTTAAGATCTTTTGATGTTGAAATGCAAATTCCTACTATACCCACCGTGAATTTGGGAGATCTGTTAACTAATGTTGCCGCAATTTCACCAGGTACAAATGATCTCACACCTTCAAATAATACCAGTACATCTTCCCAAATAATCATAGGTAGTTACGACCCTAATGATAAAATGGAATCTAGAGGAAAATTTATTAACCCAGTAGAATTTGGTCCTAACGACTACCTCTATTATACGGTTAGATTTGAAAACACAGGAACGGCAAGCGCCATAAATGTACGGATAGAAGATGCGATTGATTCTCAACTGGACTGTAACAGCATAGAAATGATAGATGCGAGTCATGACTATGTGATGGAGCGTATGGAAGGACAAGTAGTGTGGAGATTTGATAATATCATGCTGCCAGATGCTACAACAGATCCAGTAGGTGCTAATGGGCATGTATATTTTAAAATCAAGCCCTTAGCATTTTCAGAAGGTACTGTCATTCCCAATACGGCCGAAATCTATTTTGATTTCAACCCTGCGATTATTACCAATACGTTTACGAGCACCTTCCGCACGCCATTGAGTAATCCAGATGTAGAAGAAACAGTATTCAGTTTAACACCCAATCCGGCAAGCAATAAAATCACCGTTAATTTTAATAATGTCATGCAAGAAGCAAGTTTAACTCTGTACGATCTTAGAGGACGCGTTACCCTTTTGCAAAAGCTGACTCAAAACCAACTTCAAATAGATATTTCTGAATTGAAACAAGGCGTCTATCTCGCTAAATTTGTTAATGGAGACCAGACCTATACTTCCAAGCTGATCAAAAAATAAAATCATACCTATTCTACTTCAAAACCTCAGGGGATGCTGAGGTTTTTTTTATGACATCTATTTTATGGTCTATTTGAGGTGCTTTAAAAAGCAAAATTATTGTTAATTAAAACTAATGTTATTACAGGTTAATAGTATTACTATTATATTCGTTCCTCAATAACGTTATATGCAAACACTTCTTAAAAATCTCAAGGTTGAAATCAACGATAAGTTATTTGTCAAAAACCCAGAAAGTTCTGATTTAGGCAAGCGCATTATTAGTTGCAGTATAGAGATGATTTATGAACTGGGCTTTGAGCAATTTACATTTAAAAAATTAGGAGTTATCCTTAAATCAAATGAGAGTTCTATTTATCGGTATTTTGAAAATAAGCACAAACTCTTGTTGTATCTTACCTCTTGGTACTGGAGTTGGTTAGAGTATCAGCTTGTTCTTCAGACCCTAACCATTTTATCGCCGAAAGAAAAATTAGTTAGAGCGACAGAGATTTTAACTCAAGAAGTTTCACCAGATTCTAATTTTAGCCATATTAATGAGGTGCTTTTGAATAAGATTGTTGTTTCAGAATACTCTAAATCTTATTTAACAAAAGAAGTAGATGCAGAAAATAAAGAAGGATATTTTGCCATATACAAACGTCTAGTTTTACGTCTTAAAGAAATGATTGTTGCTGTAAACCCTAATTACCTGTATCCTTCATCGTTGAGCAGCATGGTTATAGAAGGTTCTTTGCATCAGCATTTTTTAAAGGATCATTTTACAGCAATTACAGATTGTAACAAAATAACAACACCTACCTCCTACTTTTTAGATTTAATAGATCAACTTATCATATCAGATGGAAAAAAATAAAAATATACTCACCGCGTGGCAGCGTCTTATACGTATGTTAGAGGTAGATAAAAAAGACATTAGGCAGATTTTTTATTATGCCATTTTTGCTGGCTTAGTTGGTCTTTCTTTGCCTTTAGGTATTCAAGCTATTATTAATTTAATAATAGGAGCTCAAATCAGCACTTCATGGATTCTACTCGTTGTTTTAGTAACCTTAGGTGTTGCATTTGGCGGTGTTTTGCAAATTATGCAAATTAGAATTACCGAGAATATCCAGCAGAAGATATTTATACGTTCTTCTTTTGATTTTGCCTTTAGGCTTCCTAAGATAAAAATGAGCGAGTTGCAAGGCACGTATCCACCAGAGTTAGCAAATCGCTTTTTTGATACTTTAGCAATTCAAAAGAGTCTTTCTAAGTTGTTAGTAGATTACCCCACAGCATTATTGCAAATTATATTTGGATTGATATTGCTCTCCTTTTATCATCCGTTCTTTATTGTTTACGGAGTTTTGCTTGTAGGGTTGGCCTTTGTATTATTTAAATACACCGCAGAAAGAGGTTTGAGTACCAGTTTGATGGAGTCAAAAAGCAAATATAAAGTAGCACATTGGTTGCAAGAAATTGCAAGATCACTAGTTAGTTTCAAGCTTTCCGGTGGTAGTAATCACGCGGTAGAAAAGAATGATGAACTGGTTTCTGGTTATCTTAAATATAGAGAACAGCATTTTAGAGTTTTGATTATACAGGCATCACAGTTTATCGGTTTCAAGGTCCTTATTACAGCAGGATTACTTTTGATAGGAGGTTTGCTAGTTCTAAGTCAAGAAATGAATATAGGACAGTTTGTTGCCGCAGAGCTGATCATTTTAATCATTATTGGGGCAGTGGAGAAAATCATTTCTGGATTGGAATCTTTTTATGATATGCTTACATCACTTGAAAAATTAGCTCAAGTGGTTGATAAGGAATTAGAGCCGCAATCCGGAGAGCACCCGTTTAAGAAGGAGCAAAATTTTAGTGTAGAACTCGATCAGGTTACCTATAGTGTGCCGGATAGAACGAGACCCATAATCGATGACATATCTTTGAAAATATCTGAAACTTGCACGATACTCATTAATGGTACTAACGGTAGTGGAAAAGCTACTTTATTGCGACTTATAGCTGGTATTATAGAACCTACTCAAGGCAGTATTTACGTAAACAACTCAAACCTGCGTGGTCTTGATCTTAATTATTACAGAGCAAATTTAGGACAGTCGTTAACAGAAGAGAGTCCCTTTGAAGGAACTCTTAGGAATAACATCACCTTTGGAGACAAAAGTGTTACAGATGAACGCATTTACTGGGCACTAGAAAAGGTAGGTTTAATCACTTTTCTTAAAAAATTACCTCAAGGACTAGAGACAGTTATTTTCCCAGAAGGCAAAGAGTTGAGTTATACGGTAGGAAAAAAAATTATTCTAGCGCGCAGTATCGTTAGAAATCCTAAGATGCTTATTCTTAAAGATCCCTTAGATCAATTTGAAGAAGAAGAAGCCATAAGAATTATGGGGTTCCTTACAGATGCCTCTAACGGCTGGTCTCTTGTTGTTGTCAGTCAGAATCAAGAATGGAGAAAACGTTGCGGTAGATTGATAACGCTGCACAATGGTAAATTAATTTTAGATCAATAATTATGCTTAATATTTCTCAAAATGAACTTAAGGAGCCGTTGGATTTAGATAAATTCAACTCCAGCAAGAAAGTGATGAAACGCCGGCATTTCAAATATTTCAATAGATTTTTAGGAGGTTTTGCCATCTTTGCTATCGTATTGATGTTTCTTCCTTGGACTCAAAATATAAGTGGTAACGGTTTTGTAACTACATTAACTCCAGATCAAAGACCACTTACTTTACAATCGCCTATAGCAGGCCGTATTGTAGAATGGTATGTAAGAGAAGGTGACCGAGTAAAGAAAGGGGATACG
Organism: Nonlabens sp.; assembly: GCF_047636915.1. Lineage (GTDB taxonomy): Bacteria > Bacteroidota > Bacteroidia > Flavobacteriales > Flavobacteriaceae > Nonlabens. The sequence continues at coordinate 16,349 of NZ_JBLIGN010000047.1, forward strand.
GTATTAAAAATTAGTGAGGTAAAAAGTGAGTATATGGATCCTAATTTAGTGGAACGTACACAGCAACAAATCGATGCAAAGAAAGCTAGCGTGCAGTCTTATTTAGAAAAAATTAAAACCCTTGATGGACAGATAGAGGCAATGTCTCGTGAAAGAGAACTTAAATTAGATCAAGGACGAAATCAGCTCCTTCAAGCTCAAATGAAAATTATTCAGGATAGTACCGCATTAATCGCTGTAAAAAATGATGAGAGAATTGCTCAAAAGCAATTAGAGCGAGAGCAATTGCTAGAAATAGACGGTATCAAATCTCCTGTCGAGGTAGAAGATAAAGACCTCAAAGCGAGAACCACAAAAGCCAAAACTATTGCTCAAGAGCAAAAGTTACTGCAAAGTGAAAATGCTCTGTTGAACGTAGAAATTGAATTGAATAGGATTAGACAAGAGTTTGCCGACAAAATTCAAAAAGCACGTGGTGATCAGTTCACGGCAGAATCAAACCAATTAGGAACTGAGGCTGAGGTAAGCAAACTAGAAACAGATCGGACTAATTATCAAATCAGAAACGACCTTTATTTTGTAACAGCTCCACAAGATGGATTTATCAACAAGGCAATAAAAACAGGAATAGGAGAAACTTTTAAGGACGGTGAGCCTCTTATAAATATGATGCCTATCAATTATGATCTAGCAGTGGAGACTTTTGTAGAACCTATAGACTTGCCCTTGATACATTATGGGGAGAAGGTGCGTGTGCAATTTGATGGATGGCCAGCGATTATTTTCTCTGGATGGCCTAATGCCTCTTATGGAACTTATGGCGCAAAAGTTATTGCCGTAGAGACATTTATTACAGAAGGTAAGGGTAAATACAGAATTTTACTAGCTCCAGATGAAGAAGACAATACCTGGCCAGAAGCTTTGCGTCCAGGTTCTGGTGCACGTACGATCGCTTTACTAGAAGATGTGCCTATTTGGTACGAATTATGGCGTAGACTTAACGGTTTTCCAGCTAATTATTACATTCCAGAAACTACTAAAAAAGAGGCGAATGAGAAGTAGTAAAACCTTTTCATGTGGGCTTATATTCTTATTGCTATTGGTTTCTACGCGTCTGATAGCCGTTCCGCTTTCGCGAAAGCAAAACCAACAACAAGCTCTTCAAACTCTATCTCAGGACACGACGGTTATGGGTCTTAGAGAATTTTTAGGGTATGTAAAAAAACACCATCCAGTAGTAAAGCAAGCTGGACTTGTAATAGAGCAAGGACAGGCACAATTACTGAAGGCTCGTGGAGGCTTTGATCCTAAAATCGAGGTAGATTACGACCGCAAGGATTTTAAGGGAACAGAATATTATGATGAATTGCGAGGTGCTTTTAAGATTCCTACTTGGTATGGAGTAGAATTCAGAGCAGGAGCAGAGCGCAATGAAGGTGCCTTTTTAAATCCATCACTTACTGTTCCAGAAGAGGGGTTGTACAGTGCTGGGGCAAGTTTGCAATTAGGTCAAGGATTGTGGATCAATGAGCGTATGGCGACTTTGAGAAAAGCAAAATTATTTAGAAAGCAAACTCAATCAGAAAGAGATTTACTAGTTAACGCAGTATTATTTGATGCTACTCAGGTGTATTTTGAATGGTGGCAAGCGGCTCAAGAAAGAGAACTCTTTCAAGGTATCTTAAGAAATGCGCAGATACGGCTTGATGGTATCAAGCGCAGTGTAGAAGCCGGAGACAAAGCTGTAATAGATGCTGTGGAGTCCCGTATTGCGGTAAAGAATAGACTCTTGGGTTTTGAACAAGCAAAAATAGATTTTATTAAAAAAAGATTAGAGCTCTCTAATTTTTTATGGATTGATGACGTGCCAGTAGAGTTGCAAGAAACAGTTATTCCAGAAAAAGCCCTCCTATCACAAATTGATGCCGCTTTAGAAATAATGGGGCAGTCTTTAGATCTATTTACAGTAGATAATCACCCTAAGATTCTTGCTATGCGGCTTAAAATGGACCAGCTAGATGTAGAACGTCAGCTCAAGGAGAATAAGTTATTACCAGTAATAGAGGCTAGCTATGATGCTGTTTCATCACAATGGGATGATGGAAACTCTTACCAATTAAGTGATTATAAAGCGGGTATTTCTTTTTCCATGCCTTTATTTTTAAGGAAGGAACGTGGTGATTTAAAGTTAGCACAAATCAAATTGCAAGATGCAAAGTATGATGTTCTTGCCACATCACTCGCCATAGAAAATAAGGTCAGAGCTATCTTTAGTGAGATCGATTCTTATCTCGTCCAGAATGATATTACTCTGGAAATTGTACAAGACTCTCAACTCATGCTCATCGCTGAAGAGCGCAAGTTTGAATTAGGTGATAGTTCTATCTTCTTGATCAACTCTAGAGAGACTAAACTTATTGAGTCCAGTCTTAAAAGACTGGAAGTAGGGGTGAAACTACTGAATTCTAAAGCGCGACTTTTTAATAGTCTGGCACTTGTGCCACAGAATCTGTAGTTTATTTTGTGAATAGAGTAATATTACCCCCTTGTTTGATTTTAAAAGAGGATTTATCTTCATGGAAAATAAGTACGATTCCTGCAGGATCAAATTTAAATTTGTGATCCTTATAACTATCTAATGGAAAGGCACCTTGACCAGTAGCTTGTCCTGTAAGTTTGCCATTATCTACAGCTATAGTAATGTCCATGTTTATAGCTTCGTTTTTATAAATCCCAGTATAGGTTTCTAGTTCTTCAATACGGTATTCTTTTGCAGTAAACCTGATGATTTCAATAGGCTCGTTGTAAAGAAGCTTGCGACTATTCAAAACAGGATTCCCCGTGGTCCTTAAAGATGTGTTTTGAAGGAAAATAAAGGTCTTATCGTTAGCTACATGTCTTTCTATATAGGTCAAGTATCCAGCCCAAGCACCAGAATGTCCTATGGTCCGTCCATAGGATGGATGGTCTTTTAATTGCCAGCCGAAACCATAGTTAGTCAGCGTACCGTCTTTCAAGGTATGTGGTGTAAATATTTTTTCTATCTCTCTTTTTGGAAGTAGCTGATTTGTATATAAAGCCCGATCCCAAAGAAATAAATCGGCTACCGTAGAATTTACCATCCCGTCGCCTATAATACCATCTAGGAAATAGGCCACTTGATCTGTTCCATAAGTATCAATAGGAGTTGGGTTCCCATCAGTTCCATCTACGTGCCCTTTGGTTAGGTTAGGAATATCTTTAGGAGCAAATCGAGGTCTATTCACTAGGGTAGATGTCATTTTCAAAGGTTCAAAAATGTAATTTTTTAAATACGCCTCATAGCTCTTCCCTGACACTTTTTCTATGACGCTCGCCAGTAATAAATAGCCGGTGTTAGAATATTCATACTGTGTATCAGTTTCAAATAGTAACGCAGGCTTTATTGAAGCGAGCATTTCAATCACATCTCTGTTGGTAGCTATTTTTGAATGATCCCAGTGTTCATTCATTACATCCATATAATCAGGTAATCCAGAGGTATGCGTCAGGAGATTTTCTATAGAAATTGATGGATAGAAGGAAAGTTCAGGGATAAACTTAGAGATCGGATCTTTATAATCGATTTTTTTTTGATTCTTTAAGAGTGCGATTCCCATGGCGGTAAATTGCTTAGAGACAGAAGCAAGGTCAAAAACAGACTCCGTTGTAAGTGGAATGTCTTTGATAAAGTCAGCTTTGCCATAAGCCTTTTTATGAATGACTTGACCATTTTCAGCAAAAAGCACTACACCATTGAATTCTTTATTTTGATTCATGGCAGTAAAAAGGCTATCTATTCGATTTGCTTTTTCTTTTTGAGCAATTGCTGTGATCGAACATAGTAAAATGAGAACGGAAAGGACTTTTTTCATGATATTTTATGGTTAAATGAACCTAGCTAAAAACGGTAAAATTACAAAAGCACGAATCCCGAATATTGAAAAACAATAGGGCCAGTCTTTTTCTCCTTTTTAACGCTGCTTATAATAATAAAAATGAAACTTAATACAAGTAAAATTGTCGAGACGCTGACTAGGTACTCCACAGTTGGTACTCTGTTATTTTCTGTTTTGAACAGGTCAACATAACTTATCCTTACATAAAAGGAGCTGCTATTCACGATCACAATCCAAATCATAAAATAGAAGGATCATTTTTTATAATTTATACGACTCCTTTTAGCAGGTAGTTTTTTAATCCTGATTAATTAAGGTGATTATAAAAAAGTGACTGAACTATAATTAGTTACTTCAAGCTTTTCTTCTCCTTAAGGTATTCTTTGGTACTCTCGCTGGTAAGCCTTTCTATTTCGTCTAGCTCTTCTTTGGTTAGGTCTCTATAAGTTCCATGAGGCACATCTAAAGAAACGTTCATAATACGTATGCGTTTTAATTTAGTTACTCGGTAATCTAAGTATTCACACATGCGACGTATCTGTCTGTTCAGTCCCTGGGTGAGTACAATTCGGAATGTTTTACGTCCTATTTGCTCTACTTCACATTCTTTAGTGACGGTATCTAGAATAGGTATTCCTGAGCGCATTTTTTGCAAAAAAGACTCCGTGACACTGTGATCCACAGTAACTATATATTCTT
>NZ_JBLIGN010000048.1:0-20925 GCF_047636915.1 Nonlabens sp.
TATACAGACTTTATATTATCGAAACCTAACTTTAATTAATAAAAAATGAAAAAAAATGCAGCTTTATTACTACTCCCTGATAATGAGATCACTATTTGTAAAATGAAAATCAATCTAGCTCAGATCGTCCCCACCCTAACCATCACCATCAATAACTAAACCTTTTATTAAATACGTATAACGAACAAACATTAATAAACTGCTTCATGTCAAACTAAAGAATAATCGAATGTTTGGCTAATTCCTAAATGATTCAAAAAAAAATCAACTCCTTGATCTTTTTTACTAAACAGTTAAAAAGCAAATACCTGAAGCTTCAGAACTTTTTGAGTGCAGCAAAGTCGTCATTACTTGCTGTCCTGCTCCAATCTAAAATACCTGTTTAAAATTTTCAAGAATTGACTATTTAACTGGTATAAATTTACCTATCCAAGAAACCTACTTGTTCATTCCCTAATTTATTTTCCTTTATTTCGCTTGATATGCTTATTTACAGCGTTTTGTGCTAATTATAATACACTATAATTGAGAACAGTTGAAACTACCTCTCTTAGTTTAGTCCTATGTTTAACTAAAATAAAGTTGTTATTATAATGTAGAGACCTCTGATCTTAGGTTTACATCTATATTATTCACTGCTGCTTGAACTTAAAAACTAGGTCTAAATTAAAGATCCGTTGAGAAATTGCTCCAATATAGAGTCTATTCGTTTAGCATGCTACTTCATGTGCTATAAAACAATTCAAAAAAAATTGGTAAGCTGATCATTGTTCTAACTTAAAATGACCAAACATCTTTGCGACGATTATTTGCTCAAAGAACCGCTCTAGCATACATATATATATATATATATATATACAAGAGTATCGTTTTAAAGTAGCCATAGGCATTCTCAAATCGCGAGATACATTCTCCAACAATTGGATGCCAAATTCATAAATGCTTCTAAATATTCGATATTGTCATTTATGGTAGTTGCTATTTCGTCAACCCTAATTTCAACGTGCAAAAAAATCTATCTTCTCAAGAAAATTTAATTGTGCCATTGGTTCATCATGATTATAAAGAACCAACTATGCGCATGATATTTTATAACTTTTTTATTATTAGATACCTGTTCCATCTACAAACAGTGTTTTAAAAACCGACAACCATCTGCAGCTACAAAACGAAATGCCTGATGTACCATCTACAAATTGTTAGACCAACAGTGTAACCTACTCTATCACAAATATTAATAAATCATTAATAGGCCTCATATTTACACAGGAATGAGATGACCCTGAAACACTATTAAAACAACACCTATAATAATTAACCATCATCTCTTACTATCCCTGCCTTTATACCAAGTTAAATAGCAACATATCACTGGTCAATGTACCAATCGACATCTCCTCTTTGATACATTTTGTAAAAAAGCAGGATCTTGCGCCACATACCCGTACCCTATGAGCAATTGAACTAACGTTACGTTGATACATTTATTAAAATGACACATTATTAACGCCATAATTTAGAATATAAATAGGATATTAAAAACTATCAAGGTGTTTTTGATTTAACTGAAAAGCATGCCGAAGTCTTCTCCCTTAATTTCATTAGTGTTTTTGGTTAAACTTTTACCCTTTCTACCGTATAGGGTCGATTGATATAATCGATAACAAATCATTCTACGCCTCTATAATCAACATAATGCCAGAAATATCTTTATATATTCCGCTTTCGCGAAAGCGATACCAATAAAAAGATGTGTCAAATATTATTTAATGGATAAAAATCAACTTCTAGCCTATTCGTGATTTACTGGTAATAACCCCTCTTATTTACTAACTGCTTATAATGCATTCGTTTTAATTTTGAATTAGGACTATAATAAATTCTCGTTCCTGATTTTAGATTTATAGGGATGTTTTAAATATGCTTTTGCAAAAGCGTATCCTCGGGTGTAATTCATCCTATAATATTCAACTGCAATATGAGCTAGTAAAGCACTAACAGATAACATAGCAAACAAGGGAAGAAGAGAAACATTTACATATCTAGACACAAACCAAGTAGCAATAGATCCAAAAATCATACTTACCGCACCTACAAAAGCACTGGCACTACCTGCCCGTTTAGTAAACGGATTCAATGCAAGAGCCGTGACATTAGGATTTTGAAAACCGATGCAGGTCATCATCATAAACAAAGTAGGATAAACTACCCAAAAAACTGGAGTAAAATTCCAAACATATATAAAACCAAAACCAGTGATCAATACCAAAAGAGCACTCACTACATAGGTAATTTGAAAGGTAGTAAATCGAGTAAGAGCGAGACGGTTCAGCTGGCTACCTGCAATTAAACCTCCCGCATTACCACCGAACGTAAAGGCAAAATTCTCCTGACTCATTTCAAAATAATCCATAAAAATAAATGGTGCTGCGGCTACATAACCCAAGAGCAACCCTATTACAAAACCTCGCGCTGTAGCAAATACAAAAAAATCTCTATTTTTATAAATACCCATATATTCTCTCAGCACTGGCAAAGGATGCAAACTTGTAGCTCGATTAGGTTTTGAGCTTTCAGGAAGTATGAAGATAACATTGAACAACATGATCACTGCAAAAGCTGCCAAACCATAAAATATCATTTCCCAATGGTAATGGTGGATGACAAAGCCACCTATGGTAGGAGCTATAATAGGAGCAATTCCCATGATCAACATTAAAGTAGAAAGTACGTCAGCTACTTTTTCTTCATCAAATAAATCTCTGACTATCGCCTTACTGGCTACCATTCCTGCGCAAGCTCCTAAAGCTGTAAAAAAACGCAAGGTGGCCAGGGAAGTCACATCCCATGCATAAGCACTCAAAAGACTAGTTACTATATATAAAACAAGCCCGAAAATTAACGGCTTCCTTCTCCCGTATCGGTCCATTAGCGGTCCATAAGCTAACTGTCCCAAACCTATACCTATAAAATAGGTGGTTAATGTAAGACCTATCACACTGGTATCTACGTTAAAATCTCCCGCAATTTGCTTAAAAGCAGGCAAATAGGCATCAATAGAAAATGGCCCAACAGCGATTAAAGTTCCTAAAACCAGTATAATACTGACTCTGCGACCTTTACTCATTTTGTTTTTTTCTACCCATTTAACTTTCATTTTGTAAAATTACCTTTTTACAATTTCCTGTTACAGATCATTCACAAAGCTTTACCATTTAGTAACAACAGATAAAGTCATCGCAACCTTATACTTTATGTTCGAAAGTGATCATTTTTTACTTCTGCACCTATACTGTAAGACTCAAAGATAATTTAGACAAAAATATAGTATCCTCATTTTAGGTTTAAAGAAAAAGTCCGGATGAGTTCTATAATTTGTATTTTTAACCCCGTAAAAATTCCCCATGAAAAAAGCTTTTTTAATCTTGATAATAATGACCTTAATTACAAGTTGTAAAAACGAATCATCTACAGGGAATTCTTCAGAACTAGAGGAGCTTTCTACCGCTCAACAACTGGCTGCAACTGCTGGTATAGAGAACTGGAATAGTTTACAAGAAATCAAATTTACCTTTAATGTAGGTAGGATGGGCAAAACGGTTATGAGTAGAAAATGGAGATGGAATCTTGTGACTCAAGACGTACAATTAATTGCCAAAGGAGATACTGTTAATTACAACCGCAATTCAAAACTAGACCGTAATCAAATACGAGCAGACCGCGCATTTATAAATGATACTTATTGGTTGCTACCAGAATTCAAATTGGTCTGGGATAAAGGAACGAGCTTCACAGAGAAGAAATCACAAATCGCTCCTATTTCTAAGGATACATTAGACATGATCACGGTTCTTTACAATGGTAATGGCGGTTACACACCTGGAGATGCTTATGATATTTATTACGGTACTGACCATAAATTCAAAGAATGGGCATACCGCAGTAAGAATGATACCGCAGTTACTTTAGCAACCACTTTTGAAGAGTTTAAATCTGTGAGCGGACTTAGGTTTGCAACAGACCATCGCTCGCCTGATCGCATGACTCGCATCAATTTTACCGATATAGAAATTACTAAAAAGAAGTAATGAATTTTAGAACAGATCACCAATTTGCATTAGAACTAGATAAAGAAGATTCCTTATCTCGCTTTCGCGAAAGCTTCCATATTCCAAAACATAAAGATGGTACTGACTCCATCTATTTATGTGGTAACTCTTTAGGGTTGCAACCTCGCCAGACCAAAGCCTTTCTAAACCAAGAGCTGGAAGACTGGGCAAATTTAGGTGTCGAGGGACATTTCCATGCCTCAAATCCATGGATGCCGTATCATGAGATTTTAACAGAAACAACGGCTAAAGTTGTAGGAGCAAAACCACATGAAGTTGTGATTATGAATACTTTAACAACTAACCTGCATTTAATGATGGTTAGTTTTTACCAACCTAAAGGCAAACGCACTAAAATAATCATCGAGGCAGATGCTTTTCCCAGTGACCGTTATGCTGTAGCATCACAAGTACAGTTCCATGGTTATGATGATAAGGAAAATATCCTTGAATGGTCGCCTAGAGCTGGGGAGCATACTCCCAGAATAGAAGACCTTGAAATCCTATTAAAAGAACAAGGCGATACCATTGCTTTAATTATGGTAGGAGCTGTGAATTATTATACAGGTCAGTTTTTTGACTTGAAGAAAATCACCCAATTAGGACATAATGCTGGAGCGATGGTCGGATTTGACTGCGCACACGGCGCAGGAAATGTAGATTTACAATTACACGATTCTGGAGCTGACTTTGCTGTATGGTGTACTTATAAATATATGAATTCTGGACCGGGTAGTTTAGGTGGTTGTTTTGTACATGAGCGTCATGCCAGCAATTCCAGCTTACCGCGATTTACCGGTTGGTGGGGACACAATAAAGACACCCGTTTTAAAATGCGTGACGATTTTGAACCTATGCCAGGTGCAGAGGGCTGGCAACTGTCCAACCCGCCGATATTGAGTATGGTAGCGATTAGAGCCAGTTTAGATTTATTTGCACAAGCTGGATTTGAAAATTTAATAGAAAAGTCTATCAGACTGACCAACTATCTGGAGTTCTTATTACAAAAACTCGATGGAGATCGCATTTCTATCATTACACCAAGCCACGCAAAAGATCGAGGTTGCCAATTATCACTTGCCGTGAAAGATGCAGACAAATCACTTTTTGAGGCCATAACCGCAAAAGGCGTTATAGCTGACTGGCGTGAACCAGATGTGATTAGAATTGCGCCTGTCCCTTTGTATAACAACTTTGAGGATTGCTGGCGATTTGTGGAGGTTTTGAGGAGTGAGTTGTAAGAGACTTGTTTAAAACCGTTCTAATATATGATACCAAAACTAGTAGTAAAATGAAAACATCTAATAAAAAAACTAAAATACTCATCACAGGAGCTGGACTTTGTGGATCACTTCTAGGGCTGCGACTCGCACAAAAAGGATTTCACGTAGATATCTTAGAAAAACGTCCTGACATGCGCAAAGCAGTTGTCGACGGCGGTCGTTCTATTAACCTTGCTCTTTCTGATCGTGGCCTTTCTGGTTTAAAACTAGTAGGACTGGAAGAAAAGGTACGCGACCTATGCATTCCTATGAACGGCAGATTGATTCATGACGTAGAAGGAAACACTTTTGCTTCCAACTACAGTGGTCGGGAAGGAGAGTATATCAATTCCATTTCGCGAGAAGAGCTCAATAAACTACTTCTCGATGAAGCAGAAAAGTACGAAAATGTACACATAGATTTTGACGATGCGGTAACAGCCGTAGATTTAAAGAACGCATCTGTCACTTATCACGATGCCATAACTGATACAAAAAAAGAATGGAAAGCAGATATCCTTCTTGGAACAGATGGTGCCGGCTCTGTAGTGCGTAAAGAAATGATGAAACAGCGCGACTTTTTGTTCTCGCACAGTATGAATTGGTTGCCACATGGATATAAAGAACTGAGTATTCCACCTACGGAAGATGGAAAGTGGCGTATAGAAAAAAACTTCTTACACATCTGGCCACGTGGCGGTTTTATGCTCATTGCCTTGCCTAACCTAGATGGTAGTTTTACTCTTACTTTATTCATGCAATACGATGGCGATGGACCAGCATTCAACAATATAAAGAGCGATCAAGAAATAAAAGATTTTTTCAACGCCTACTTTAAGGATGTGGTAAAACACATTCCCGATCTCGTCGAGCAATACCATACCAATCCTGCGCCACCTTTAGGAACGGTAAGATGCTCACCTTGGACGTCTTACGGTAAGAGTTCCTTAATAGGAGATTCTGCTCATGCCATTGTACCTTTCTATGGACAAGGAATGAATGCCAGTTTTGAGGACGTAGTCGTATTTGATGAGATGCTCAACCAAAACGAAACCTGGGCCGATGCCTTCACAGCATTCTCCACAAAAAGAAAACCAGATGCAGATGCGATCGCAAATCTAGCTTTGGACAATTTTGTAGAGATGCGAGATAGTGTAGCCAACCCAAACTTCCAATTGAAGCGTCAGATCGAGATGCGTTTGGAATCCGCTTTCACGAAAGCGAAATACCAATCTAAATATTCATTAGTGACATTCCCTGAAGAAGGAGTAAGCTATGAACACGCTATGCTCAAAGGCCGTGCACAAGACAAAGCTATTTTATGGTTGCTGGAAAATAAAATGATAACCGTTGATGATGAATTGGATTCTTTACTGAATAAAATCAAAGAAAAAACAGAAGATGTTTTATGGTTGCGAGAATAAATCGAAAATTAGTCAACTTCACCGGTTATTGGGACCGTTGGAATCAATTTGAGGTCTAATTATTAAAATAATGAAGAAATAGGACCTTCTAAAAGCAGGGCAATTCGATCACATCAATAATCAAGAAAATGATGGAATCCATCTGGTTGAAAATAAACGTATGTATCTGTATTCCTGCAGCGATTTGAAAATATATTACTCCTGTCGCTAACATTAATACCGATGCCTTAATGCCCAATCACTTTCATTTTTTAGCTCGAATATCATCTGAGGTTCATGAGAAAACAGCTGTTCAAGCAATCCAATAGAGTATTCATGAATTTAGTATCATAATTACTTACTAGCTAATGGGACGAAGATAAATAATGAATATGCTATTGCTGGGTTGGATGCATTGAAGTTTACAAAAAGGCGCACCTATAATTAAATACCCCAAAGGTTTTAAAACCCTTGGAGCATAATCGAGAATAATAATAAAATATAATGGCAGTATTAAAAGACAAAGCAAAACCTAGAGGGAACTACCCACATATCAAACGCGTGGGCGATTTCATATTCGTCTCAGGAACCAGCAGCCGCAGAGCAGACAATACTTTTGCAGGAGTAGAAGTAGACGAAATGGGAACAACCAAATTAGATATCAAGGCACAAACGGCTGCAGTTCTTGAGAACATAAATGCTATTCTAGAAACAGAAGGCGCTTCTATAAAGGATGTCGTAGATGTGACTTGTTTTCTAGTCAACATGAATGATTTTGGTGGTTATAATGAAACCTATGGCGAGTTCTTTGATTTTGACGGACCCACCAGGACTACTGTTGCCGTGCATCAATTACCACATCCACATTTATTGATTGAGATTAAGGCTATGGCCCATAAGCCACTTTAAAAACTTCTCCCGCATAGTTGAGAAATTTCAGCATCTAAAGTTGTATTTTTCAACCCGTGAAAAGACGCGATTTCATCATTAAAAGTACAAAAGCAGGTGTTGCCCTTTCATTAGGAGCGACACTAATAGCTTGTGTAGAAAAACCTAAATATCCCATGATTCATAGAAAACAACCCATTGCACTATGTACATGGGGTTTTGTAAATGCAAACCTTGTAGCTGGAAAAGCTCTCGATCAAGGAATAAGCGCTTTAGATGCCGCTATCAAAGGTGTTGCCATTGAGGAAGAAAATTTAAAAAACACAACCGTAGGAAAAGGTGGTGCGCCTGATCGTGAGGGAAATGTTACTTTAGATGCGTGCATCATGGATTCTAATGGAGATTGTGGTGCCGTAGTTTGTGTAGAAAACATCACAAACGTTGCAGCTCTTGCAAGAATCGTCATGGAAAAGACACCCCACGTAATGCTTGCGGGCAGTGGTGCAGAAGAACTGGCCTACACATATGGTTTCCAAAAAGAACAATTGCTTACAGAATCTTCAAATAAAGCTTATCAAGAATGGCTTGAAACAAGTGAATACAAACCGATCATCAATATTGAAAATCATGACACCATTGGAATGTTATGTATGGATCAAAATGGTGATATCGCTGGAGCCTGCACTACATCTGGCCTATCTTATAAAATGAAGGGTCGTGTAGGTGATTCTCCTATTATAGGTGCAGGATTATTTATTGATAATGAAATAGGTGGCGCAGCAGCTACAGGATTGGGTGAAGAGATCATGAAAAATGTGGGTAGCTTTCTAATCGTAGAACTGATGCGTCAGGGTAAAAGCCCTCAAGAGGCATGTGAAGAAGCTTTAAAAAGAATCACATCAAAGCACGAGAAGTTAGATCACTTTCAAGTAGCCTATATTGCCATGAATAAAGCAGGTGAAACGGGCAGCTATTGCATACATCCAGGATTTGCTCGAATGGAATATAAAAACTCTATAAATACAAGGGTAGCGTCGAAAGCCTATTTGGACGTTTGATTCAATTTAACCATTATCACCATTTATGAGTCATCAAAAGAATTACACTTCCGCTTTTATTATTATCACCGTGCTCTTTTTTTTATGGGGATTTATTACAGTGCTCGTTGATAGCCTTGTACCTCGATTAAGGGAAGTTTTTGAATTGAGTTATGGCATGATTACCTTTTTACAATCGGCTTTTTTTGTGGCTTATTTTGTATTCTCGATTCCTGCTGGTGGATTAATTTCGAAGATAGGTTATCAAAGAGGTGTGGTCATAGGATTAATGACCATGTCTGTAGGATGTCTTTTATTTTACCCTGCATCTGAGTACCGGTTATTTGGTGTTTTCCTTATTGCTTTTTTTATGCTTGCCGGTGGGATTACCATTCTTCAAGTCGCTGCCAACCCCTATGTCGCGGTTTTAGGATCAGAAGACAAAGCGAGCAGTAGATTGAATCTCTCACAGGCTTTTAATTCCTTTGGGGCTAGCATTGCCCCTTTAGTTGGGGCCGTATATCTATTGAGCGATAAGATCCTTACAAGTGACCAAATATCTAAATTATCTCTGGAAAACAAAGATGCTTATTACGCCCAAGAAGCCGCTGCAGTGCAGTCTCCATTTCTTTTATTTTCTTTCCTCATCTTTCTTTTAGGAATTACTTTTTTGTTCATCAAATTGCCGAAAATACTAGAAAGTGAAGATACAGGATCGTACAGAAAAGCGCTAAGCAGAAAAACGGTCTGGCTAGGTATTTTGGCCATTTTCTTCTATGTGGGCGCAGAGGTTACTATCGGAACAGCGGCAATTACCTATTTCATGGAAATGAATTTAGATCAAATCATTAGACAAAGTACCGTTTTAAAAAACACTTCATTTTTTATCATTGAACTATTTGGAGGTGATACGACCGATATAGACGGCAAAGGAATAGTTGGTGCGTTTCTTACTTTTTACTGGCTTGGAGCTATGATAGGCCGATTTATAGGCTCCTACTTGACTAAGATATTTAAACCCACCCTTATTCTTTCCGTTTTTGGATTAACAGCTATTACCTTGATCTTACTAAGCGTCTTGACAAGCGGATTACTATCTATGTGGTCCTTACTAGCCGTAGGTCTATTTAATTCTATAATGTTTCCCACCATATTTACCACTTCATTAGAAGGGCAAGGAGATCTAAAACCTAAGATATCGGGGCTCTTGTGTATGGCTATTGTTGGTGGTGGAATCATATTACCCATCTTTGGATTTATCACAGACTTCACTAGCTTTAAAGTAGCTTTAACCGTTCTCACTTTCTGCTATGGATACGTTGCCTATTTTGCATACCGCAGTTATACAAAACATAATAATTGAAAATATCGATGCGCATTTTACCAAATTAATTTACAACTACCCTGCTATTCATTACCCTTACCACCAAGACAAAAGCTAGCTAACTATGCTCTCCCATAGTTTCGCATCATTTGGAATTTAATTATTCCTTGCATAAAAGGCTAGATGACCAATCCTAGATAAAAGTTGGAGGAACGTAATTATCAAAACAGGAGCTTTCAACACCGAGCAGAAATAGAATTGGATCTTCACAGGAACCGTGTATAACCGTAGAGTTTTTATATACCTAGATTCCTATCCGTACAACTAATTTATTTTACAGCAGTGACTTGAACTTTTATAGGATGAAATTCAGTTCGCATAAATTCTTGTCTAACAAAAGCAGTACTGTCAGAAATTGTAGAATTATGATCAGTAAATTTTTTCTTGAATAAAAGGGAAGGTGACCATATTACAAGTCATGTATTGTTCAACAACCATCTGCAGAGGATAGTCCCAATTCCATCTCTTGGAAACGGCTAACCTTACTAAGATATATAAGGGCCGTACTAAACGACACTCAACTTTACGTACACGCATAAAAAAACCCAATCTTTCGATTAGGTTTTATAAGATGCAACTATATATGATACTATCCCCCGAAATCATCAAAACGAATATTCTCAGGATCCACACCGAAATCCTCTGCCATTTTACCAACAGCATTGTTCATTAATGGTGGTCCACAAAAATATACCTCCATGTCTTCTGGAGCTTCGTGTTTATTTAAATATTGATCTATAACTACTTGATGAATAAAACCTACGAAACCGTCCCCTTCAGACTCCATATCTTCTTTTACTTTCCAGTTATCTGCTTCAGCTGGTTCAGAAAGTGCTAAATAGAATTTAAAATTAGGGAATTCTCGTTCTAACGAACGAAAGTGTTCAATATAAAACAATTCTGCCTTTGAACGACCTCCATACCAGTACGTTACCTTACGATTGGTTTTTAAAGTTCTAAAAAGCTCATATAAATGAGAACGCATAGGAGCCATTCCAGCACCACCGCCTACATAGAGCATTTCTGATTCTGAGTGATTGATAAAGAACTCACCATAGGGTCCAGAAACCACTACTTTATCTCCTTCTTTTTGATTGAAAATAAAGGAACTGGCAATACCTGGGTTGACATCCATCCATCCATTCTTTGCTCTGTCCCATGGTGGTGTAGCAATACGTACATTCAACATGATTTCACGCCCTTCTGCTGGAAAAGAAGCCATAGAATAGGCTCTTTCTACCGTTTCAGGGTTTTTCATTACTAGTGGCCACAAATTAAATTTTTCCCATTCCGCTTTAAACTTATCCGGCGTATCATGCTCTTCTGGGTGAGCAGTGATATCTATGTCTTCAAAACGTACTTCACACTTAGGAATCTCTATCTGGATATATCCACCAGCTTCATAGTGCATATCTTCTGGAAGGCGTACCACAAATTCCTTTATAAAAGAAGCTACGTTGTAATTACGAACAACAGTTGCCTCCCATTTTTTGATACCAAAAACCTCTTCAGGAATTTTGATTTTCATATCCTGCTTCACTTTAACTTGACAGCCAAGTCTCCATCCCGCAGCAATTTCTTTCCTTGTAAAGTGCGGTACTTCAGTAGGTAATATAGAACCTCCTCCTTCTGTAACAATGCATTTACACTGCACGCAAGTACCACCTCCACCGCAGGCCGATGGTAAAAATAATTTGTTATCCCCTAAAGTTCCTAGAAGTGTGCTTCCGGAACCCGTAGTAATATCTTTTTCTCCATTTACGCTAATAGTAACTGGCCCAGAAGGAAGCAATTTAGATTTTGCTCCTAAAAGAAGAGATACTAATAATAAGATAAGTGTTAAAAAAATGGCAACACTTGCTAAAACTGTAATCATGTTAGAGTCCATAACGATGTTTTCTTTTTAAATTTCTATTCCCATAAAACTCATAAAGCCTAAAGCCATAAGTCCTGTGATGATGAATGTTATTCCTAGCCCGCGTAGTGGCGCTGGTACATTTGAGTAGGTGATTTTCTCACGTATAGCTGCAATAGCTAAGATCGCAAGGAAAAAACCTATACCACTACCTATACCATAAGTCGTAGCTTCTGTAATTCCTGAAAAATCTTTTTGTTGCATAAATAAAGAACCACCTAAAATAGCGCAGTTTACTGCGATTAAAGGAAGAAAAATACCTAATGCACCGTATAATGCTGGAGCAAAACGCTCTACTACCATTTCCACTAATTGTACCATACTGGCAATTACTGCAATAAACATGATAAAGCTAAGGAAAGATAAATCTAGACTAGCATAGTCAGATCCTAACCAACTTAAAGAACCCGGCTTTAAAAGATAGGTGTCCAACAACCAGTTGATAGGCACTGTAATACCTAATACAAATACTACAGCAGCTCCAAGACCAACAGCCGTTTTAACCGACTTTGAAACTGCTAAGTAGGAACACATACCTAAGAAATAGGCAAAAACCATGTTCTCTATAAAAATGCTTTTTACAAAAATATTGATTAAATCCATTTTGTTCTATTTCTTAAATTAATTTTGTTCTATTAACGACCTACTGCGACTGCGTTGTACCCAGATAATAAGTCCCACTGTTATCAAAGCCATAGGAGATAATAACATCAAACCGTTGTTCGAATAACCCGCTTCATACCAAGAGTCTGGGATGATTTGATACCCTAATAACTTTCCGAATCCTAAAAACTCCCTAAAAAAGGCCACTAGAATAAGTATAAAAGCATATCCCGCTGCGTTACCTATTCCATCTAGAAATGATTTGTATACGCCGTTCCCTAGTGCAAAAGCTTCCAGGCGTCCCATTACGATACAATTCGTAATAATTAATCCAACAAAAACAGATAGTTGTTTAGACACGTCATAAGCATAAGCTCTTAAAACTTGATCCACAAGAATTACGAGAGCAGCAACAATTACCAACTGCACAATAATTCTAATACGTGATGGTATTAAATTACGTAACATAGAAATAATCATATTACTAAAAGCCATCACTGCCATTACTGCGAGTGACATTACAATTGCAGGCTCTAACTTAACCGTAATCGCAAGTGCACTACAAATACCTAATACTTGAACCGTGATAGGATTGTTATCGGTAAGAGGATCCGACAGTAATTTTCTATTTTTCCTACCTAACAGACCTTGTCTCTCCTCCGTATCAGACAGAAAGAGAATCAAATCTTCTTTTTTAGTTAATTTTTTATTTTCAGCCATTGAATTTGTTTTTATATCGCCTTCGCGAAAGCGTGACTAATAATTAATTAGACGCTACTTTTACGTTGGTATTATTTTTAAAATATGGAAGATAATTTACAAGACGCTCTGAGATCATTTTAGTAACGCCATCGCCGGTAATGGTAGCTCCAGAAATTGCATCTACCGCATTATCATCTTTATTATCTCCGCCCTGATAGCCTTTAAAGACATCAACACCTACAAAAGTACCACTTGCGCCCATAATTTTTTCATCCGTAAAACTTTCCTTGAACCAAGCCTGTGTAATCTCAGCGCCTAAGCCAGGGGTTTCTCCTTTGTGATCAAATACTGCCCCTTTTATTGTGTTCACATCTTCCTTGAGGGCAACATAACCCCAGATGGCATCCCAAAGACCTTTCCCTCGTAGTGGAACAATGTAATATTTGGAGCCTTCTACATCAGCAACATAAAGTGGAAATGCTTGTTCCGCTACAGGTTTTTTAAGTTCTTTTTTAAGTTCTATATCAAAGGCATTTACATCTGTCCTTTCGTTACCCTTGTTATCTAAAGCAATGCGCTCCACTATATATTTTTCAAATGGCACTAATGCGCTATCTCTTGCCACCTCAATACCTACCGTACCGAGAATATTTTGCATTTTCTCATTTTTAACATTTTCTGCTTGTGCTGGCTGCATTGCGGTAGCCGTTATAGCGAGTGCACTGGCAACTACAGCAATAAGCAATATGACAAATAAGAACGTATATGAGTTTGAATTTCTATCCATTTCTAAGCTGTTTGAAGTTGAGCCTTTGATTTTACAAGGCGTTTTTTACGTTTAGATACATTTCCTTGGATCACATAATGATCAATAGTAGGAGCAAAAACGTTCATTAATAATATGGCAAGCATAATTCCTTCTGGGTAGGCCGGGTTAAATACTCGTATCATTACACCAAAGAATCCGCATAAGAATCCGTAGATCCATTTTCCTTTCATTGTTTGAGCGGCACTTACTGGATCGGTAGCCATAAATACAAGACCAAAAGCTAAACCACCAACTACTAAATGCATGTACCAATCAAATTGCATTAAAGCATTAAGTCCAAAAGCATTGAATATCGTTCCCATAACGGCCGCCCCTGCAAAACCACTTAAAATAATTCTCCAGCTACCTACCTTAGTAATTATCAATATGGCCGCGCCTAATAAAACGGCTATAGTTGAAGTTTCAGAAACAGATCCAGGAATAAAGCCAGTCGCTGCATCAAAGAAACTATATGCAACCGATTTACCTTGAGCAAGTGTTCCTAGTATAGTTTCTCCAGACATACCGTCCATAGACCCGTTATGAACCCATACCGCATTACCCGACATATACAATGGATAGGCAAAAAACGCAAAAGCACGAGCTGTTAAAGCAGGATTTAGGATATTCATTCCTGTTCCACCGAAGGCCTCTTTGCCTATCAAAACTGCAAAGGCGACAGAGATAGCCAGCATCCACAATGGGATATCCACTGGAAATATCATGGGAATTAACAAACCTGTAACCAAGTATCCTTCATTCACTTCATGACCTCTGTAGATGGCAAAAATAAACTCAATAGTCAATCCTACTACATAACTTACAATAATCAAAGGAGTAACTAGTATCGCACCCTCGATAAAGGCATCCCAAAAAGGCACATCTGTCACATTTGCAAGTCCTAAATCTTGATACAAATACTGTGCACCTGTATTCCACATACCAAAAAGTAGTGCAGGAACCAGAGCCAGTACAACTGTTATCATGGTGCGCTTTAAGTCCACTACATCTCTTACATGCGCTCCCTTTTGCGTTGTGTGATTAGGAGTGAATAAAAAAGTGTCAAATGCATTTATTGCTGGAGCAAATTTTTCGAATTTTTGCCCAGCCTCAAACGGCTTTCTCGCTTGGTCTAATTTGTTTCTTACCCATTTCATAATCTATCCTACTTCTGTTATCATTAAATCTAATCCTAAACGTATCACCTCTTGCGCCTCTAGCTTAGACGTATTGGTAAAATCAATAAGTGCAAAATCTTCTGGAGCTACTTCATAGATCCCAAGATTTTCCATTTGTTCAATATTTCCTGCCATACAAGCTTTTATCAGTTGTAACGGATAAATATCCATAGGCATCATTTCTTCCATCTCACCCGTTACAACTAATGCTCGATCTTCTCCATTAAGGTTGGTATCAACCATACGTTTTCCTCCTAACAATTTCGAAAACGAAGTGCCTGCATTTGAAGGAACGTGATTACGTGTAAATGGCATCCAACCTAGAAAAGCATATTCATTCCCTTCAGGAATAAGTGTTACCGTATTGTGATAAAAGTTTATAAATTGATCGTTACTCAATTTCACTCCGGTAAGCACGTCTCCAGAAATGATGCGTGTATTATTTGTATCTACAGTACCTACCAAAGTATTCACATTAGCACCTACTAAGGTTCTATAATACTTGCGATCGGATTCTTTTACGTCAGTTCCTACTAAAGCAATTGTTCTCTCTGGTTTAAATTCTCCCGTCAAAAAAAGATTTCCTATTATGGCAACATCTTCGGGTCCTACTGTCCATGCTCTTTCCCCCATATTGATAGGATCTAGTTTGTGAATCTGGATACCCACATTCCCAGCGGGGTGAGGCCCTTTAATTGTATGCACTTCTGCATCTTTAATATTCTTAAGAATAGACTCTTTGCCTACACATAGATGGACACTACCAGAAGTCAACTTACTTAAAGCGGTAACACCGGCTTGAAAAGCCTCTAATTTACCTGCGAGTATCACCTCAGGATCTCCTGCGAGCGGGGCTGTTGCATAGGCAGAAATAAAAATACCCTTAGGAATGTCATTTGAATTTGCAATAATACTGTATGGACGTTGAATGATAAATGGCCAGCACCCACTTTCTAGTATCATGCTTCTCACTTGATCCGCATTTGCATCAGAAGGATTGAGCTTGCCGTAATTTATAGCTTCATCACTTCCATTAGTAGTGATTTTCACCTCAAGAATACGTCTTTTTGCCCCTCGTAAAACTTCAGAAACAATTCCACTCACGGGAGCAGAAAATTTTACCTTGTCGTCGTACTTGGAATAAAAAACAGGCTCTCCTGCTTTCACTGCGGTACCTTCTTTAAGAATTAACTTTGGGACAACAGCGTGAAAATCTGCAGGCTTTATAGCATAAATGGAGGATGGAGGAGCATCGACAATAATCTTGTCTGCTTCACCTTTGAGCTTTAGATCAAGCCCTTTTCTTATTCTAATGTCCTTTGACATAGGATGTTTTGTTTAATCTTTAATAAAAGTCTGCAAATTTACGACATAAAGCCCTGAAGTCAACGCCTAAGAGCTATTTAGAAAGACTCTAAATAGATCTTAGTCCCACTTTGTTAGCTATTTAACATTTAGCTATTTATTGAAACTAATACCACTATATTTATACTTTATTGATCCACCTATATGAAGTCGCACATTCTACTCTTTATTACAGTTTTTTTTTTATTGTTCTACGGAAACTCTCAAACCAAAAAGGAATTAATTAATGATCCTGATTATATAAAATCAGTAACCTTTAACAAACCCCCAGAAAACATGCTGCCTATTTTTAAATTGGGAGAGGGCTTTGAAATCAGTTTTGATGATGTAATAGGTGATGAAGCAGATTACTACTACCAGTTTGAGCATTATGACTATGACTGGGTGCCCAGCCAGCTATTTAAAAATGAATTTCTTAAAGGAATTGATGATATGCGCATATTTAATTATCGCAATTCATTTACAACTATCCAACCTTATTCTCATTATGACTTAAGGATACCTAATCAGTTTACACAAGGTTTCAAAGTGAGCGGTAACTATATGATTCATATATATAATGATAGCCAGGAACTGGTCTTCTCCAGAAAGTTTATGATCCTAGATCAAAAATCGGTTGTAGGGGTAGAAATTAAACGTGCCCGTGATTTAAATTATGTTTTAACACAGCAACGGGTACAATTTTTTATAGACTCTAAAGAAATTAACTTTATCAATCCAAATGATCAACTTAAAACGGCGATCGTACAAAATAGCGATTTAAACACAACGATTACAGACATAAAACCTCAATTTAATTTAGGAAATAAGCAAGTATATCGATATGACGAGGAAACGTCTTTTTGGGCAGGAAATGAATTTCTCAACTTTGAAAATAGAGATTTTAGATCTCCTAACATGAATATAGATTTTGTGCGCAAGGGAGAACTTTACAATGCTTATCTTTTTGTAGATGGGCCGCGTAAAAATCTTGAGTACACCTTTAATCCTGACATCAATGGTAATTACTTAGTAACAACCATTAATAATGAAGATAATGACGTTCAGGCAGAGTATGTCAACATTCATTTTGCACTAGACACACAAGGAATACAATTACCTCCAGATGCAAAAATCTACATCATGGGTAATTATAATGCTTTTGAATTACAGCCTGAAAACGAAGCTATTTACAACTCCAAAACAGGAAAATATGAAGCTGTTATTTTATTAAAACAAGGCTTTTATAACTATCGTTACACCGTAATTTACAGTGATGGATCTCAAGACCCAGGTTTTATAAGCGGTAATAAATGGCAAACAGAAAACCAATACTCTGTACTTGCCTATTACAGGGAATTAGGTGGGCGCTATGATCAATTAATAGGAATAGGAGAAGCGAATTCTCAGAATATTACAAATTAAGTATATATACTACAGACCGCCCTTATAACATGAAACCCACCACCAGATCGCATATTAAATACAGAGGAGAAGAATGCCTCAATTGCGCTACACCTTTAGATGTAGAAGATAAGTATTGCCATCATTGTGGCCAGCTCAATTCTAAAAAGCGGCTAGCTCTTAAGGATTTCTTTGACGAGTTCTTTTCTAATATCTTTTCTTATGATAGCCGTATCTGGCGCACGATTAAACATTTATTATTTAAGCCAGGACATGTCAGTAACCGATTTATAAATGGCAAACGTTTTAGTTATGCAAATCCATTTCGTTTTTTTCTAAGTGTTAGCATTGTCTTCTTTTTAATGATACAAACAGAGGAATTGGTTCAAATATTTAACGATGACCCGATAGAAAAAGCAGTTGCAAATGGGAGGAATGATAATGATAATATAGAAGTAAAAAATGAATTGTTATCCGTTAAAGTATCAGATAAAGAAGAGCTTACAAAAAAAGAATTGCAAGAAATTGAAGAGGCTTTCTATGCTGGTAAATTTATTGCAAAAAAAATAAGGGAAGAATATGCTGAAGAAATAAAGCAGCAACAGGATTCTATATTAAATACCAAAGCCACAAATAGCCTAATTACTTTGAAAGGTGAAAAAAAAGCAGCCGTTATTGAATCTTTAACACAAAGTGACATGGATAGTCTAAGTTTCTTTACACGCTTTTTGAAACAAATAGACTATTATCAGACTTTCTACACAAAACATAAAATATCAGATGCAGAAACGGCACTAGTCAAAATGAAACACAACAATACCAGATACAATCAAGCATTTTATGAAAAGATGGTATCCATAGATACTATAGGCAAAGATCCTTCTATTTTAATAGATATCATGTTACCTAAACTGCCCGTGTTTCTATTTCTCTTCACACCAGTTTTAACTTTATTCCTATGGCTGCTTTATGCTCGCAGGGAATTCACTTATATGGAACATCTGGTTTTTGCATTCCATGTATTCACCTTTATTTTCTTAAGTATGATTCTTCTATTCCTGCTTAAATGGATCACTTTAGGTTATGTAGATCTTGCTCAATTCTTTTTTTGGTTTGTCGGACCTTTCTATTTGTACAAATCCATGCGCAATTTTTATAGTCAAAGACGTTTAAAAACAATACTAAAATTTCTTTTAGTAAGTTTTATATTTATAATCGGACTGATAATAGGAATCAGTTTACTACTTTTAATAGGAATAGCACTTTACTAAATTATGTTACAGCAGGTTACTAGAGGAATCAAAATATCGGTGCAAACCACTTTTGAAGGTACATTTTATAAAAATTATAAGATGCACTTTGCTTTTACCTATACGATACATATAGAAAATCAGGGAAAAGATTCTGTACAGCTTACATCACGTCATTGGAAGATAAAAGACAGTTTAAGTCGTACAGAGCATATTGATGGTGAAGGCGTGATAGGTAAAAAACCCGTTTTAAAACCAGGTGAATCTCACTCCTATCAGAGCGGTTGTTTGCTAAGCTCTCCATTTGGCAACATGAGTGGTTACTATAAAATGGTCAACTTTAGCAACTCTAATCAATTTAGCGTTATCATTCCAGCCTTTAAGCTTAGTGCTCCTTTTGCCTTGAATTAGATTCTAAACCACCTCCCTTTCTATTTTCTTAAGAAAATAATAGTTGGTGTTCCACCTGGTTGCCTGGTAAAGTCAAAAAACACCATTACATCTTGCTTATTAAGACTACTTTAGCACCCTCTCCCGTCTAGAAATGATAGATTATTTGTAAATTCACTCGAGAATTGAAAATATAAATTACGTCATGGGAAAAGGATTTTTTAGAGTCCCAGTTGCTGTAAACGAGCCTATTAAATCATATGCTCCAGGAACTGCAGAAAGGAATGAAGTGCTAGCAGCATACAAAGAATTATGGACTGCAAACACGGAAGTACCTTTATACATCAATGGTAAAGAAGTAAAAACTGGTGATACCGCATCTATAAGACCGCCACACGACCACCAGCATATCGTTGGAAACTATCACAGAGGCGGAAAAAAAGAAGTCCAAGATGCTATTTCTACTGCCCTAGAAGCACGTAAAAAATGGTCGCAAATGCCATGGGAATACAGAGCAGGAATTTTCTTAAAAGCTGCAGAACTTATTGCAGGGCCGTATCGTGCACGTATCAATGCAGCCACTATGATCAACCAGTCCAAAACTGTTTATCAAGCAGAAATAGACGCTGCTTGTGAACTGATAGACTTTATACGGTTCAATGTACAGTACATGACAGAAATCTATGCCGAGCAACCAGAATCTACTTCTAGCGCTTGGAATAGATTTGAATACAGACCTCTAGAAGGTTTTATTTATTGTATATCGCCTTTTAACTTTACTGCTATTGCTGGAAATCTTCCTGCAAGTGCCGCCCTAATGGGTAATGTATGTTTGTGGAAACCCAGTGATCACCAGATGTTAAGTGCACAAGTAATTATAGAGATCTTTAGAGAAGCTGGTGTACCTGACGGTGTTATCAATATGGTAAATGCAGACCCTGTTATGATGACTAATGAAGTTATGACCCATGCCGATTTTGCCGGTGTACACTTTACTGGTTCTACGGCTGTATTTAAAAGTCTTTGGACGAAAGTAGGAGAAAACATCAATACCTACAAAACCTACCCTAGAATAGTAGGAGAATCTGGTGGTAAAGACTTTATAGTTGCCCATAGTAGTGCTATTCCTGAACAAGTGGCTACAGCAATAGTAAGAGGTGCTTTTGAATTTCAAGGGCAAAAATGTAGCGCCGCATCTCGTGCCTATATACCTAAAAGTATGTGGCCAGACGTGGAGAAAATGATACG
>NZ_JBLIGN010000049.1:0-20411 GCF_047636915.1 Nonlabens sp.
TCAGGTCTAGAACTGTAGCCGCCTACATCAATAAAAGTAGCACCGTCGTTAAGCATTTTCTCCACCTGATTCAAAATAGCGGTGTCATTTTTAAGTTTGCCGCCGTCATAAAAAGAGTCTGGAGTGCAGTTCACAATACCCATTACACGAGGCGTGGAAAGGTCGATAAGTGTGCCGGCACAATTTATTGTTGTCATGAATTGTTGATAATTGAGTTTTAAGACCGAAATTTACGAAAAATTTATAGTTCTTATGTCGCAAACCAGCCAGCAATACGATGCCGTGATTACTCAATGTCGTGATTTGTTTTCTAATAAAATGAAAGATTATGGCAGTGCATGGCGCATCTTACGGTTGCCATCACTTACTGATCAAATTTTTATAAAGGCGCAACGTATAAGAGGTCTTCAAACTCTGGCAGAATCAAAAGTGGATGAAGGTCAAGAGAGTGAGTTTATAGGAATTATCAATTATTCCGTCATGGCACTCGTACAAATTGATAAAGGAGTCGCAGAACAACCAGATTTATCACTAGAAGAATCTCTAGCTCAATACGACCATCACGTAGGGGCAACCAAACAATTAATGATGGACAAAAATCATGATTATGGAGAAGCCTGGAGGGATATGCGAGTAAACTCACTGACGGATTTAATTCTTCAAAAATTACTTCGGGTGAAACAAATAGAAGATAATCAAGGTAAAACCATCGTTTCTGAAGGACTGGATGCAAATTATCAAGATATGATCAATTATGCCGTTTTTGCAATGATTCATTTAAGCAAAGCTCAAATTCCGTAAAATCGCCGGATCGATTGATACAAAATCTATTAGGATCCATCTCGATCCCTCATTTCTAAAGCCATTGAATTAAGCTAGAAATCACCTTGATCTAGAGGAAGTTGAAGAACGCAATAGGCAGGAACTATTCAAATATTATTGAATTAAATCTTTCTGGCAGACACGATATGGAAGGGGAAAATGTTGGAGAGGACAAAGACGGTTAAAGTGATGGAAAATTTATAAAGATCATTTTGATATTAGATGAGTCAGCATATAACTTTAAATATGGTGACCCACCGCTCCTGATTTCATTCCAGCAGCTTTTATACACAGGAATTCTAGATGCTTATTCTCGTTGTTATTATCGGGACTGGATAAATGTCCGATAGGACAAGGAGGCTACAGTACTGGAATTAACAAGCTTTTTTCAAACTGGAAACCAGGTATAATTAAGTTTGCTTTTAACGACGCACAATTCACGTCTCTTTTCTATCTTCGCAACACATGAATTTCTCCTCAAAAATTTTAGAAGAAGCCGTCGATCAAGTATCGCAATTGCCAGGTATAGGCAAGCGTACGGCATTGCGATTGGTATTGCACCTTATGCGGCAGCCAGAACAAAATACAGACGCGCTTTCTCAGGCATTATTGAGGATGCGTCACGATTTGAACTTTTGTAAAGATTGTCACAATGTGAGTGACGTTGAAATTTGTGAGATTTGCGCCAGTCACAATCGTGATAAAACCATCGTTTGTGTGGTAGAAGATATCAGAGACGTTATGGCCATTGAAAATACCAGTCAATATCGAGGTTTATATCATGTTTTAGGAGGTAAAATTAGTCCTATGGATGGTATAGGGCCACAAGATCTTAAAGTGAGATCGCTGGTAGATCGTGTAAAAAACGATGGGGTTTTAGAGATTATTTTTGCCTTGAGCCCCACGATAGAAGGAGATACGACCAATTTTTACATCTTTAAACAGCTCGATGGACTAGAGGTAAGTACCTCTACCATCGCGAGAGGAATATCGGTGGGAGACGAGCTAGAGTTTGCCGATGAGGTAACACTAGGAAGAAGTATCTTGCATCGAGTGCCTTATGAGAATTCGCTTAAAAATTAAACCTTTGAAACTATCCGTAGTCATCTTAAACTATAACGCAGCAGCTTTCCTAGAGCTGTGCATTTATAGTGTTTTAAGAGCGACTAAAAATATAGATTCAGAAATAATTGTAGCCGATAATAACTCGACAGATGGGAGTTTAGAGATGTTAGCGTCTGTCTATGGGGATCGTATAAAAGTGATCGTTCACGAAGAGAATTACGGTTTTTCTAAAGGGAATAATGTAGCCGTAGCTCAAGCACAAGGGAACTATCTGTGTATTTTAAATCCAGACACCTTAGTAGGCGAAAAGGTTTTTGAAGAATGTTTAGCTTTCGCGCAAGCGGAACCTAAATCAGGTTTTATAGGTGTCCAGCTTATTGATGGAACTGGAAAATACTTACCGGAAAGCAAACGACATGTTCCTACGCCTAAAGTTGCGAGAAACAAAATAATGGGCAACGACAGAGGTTATTATTTTAAGGAAATAGGTCATAATAAGCGGGGAAAAGTAGACGTGCTTGTAGGCGCTTTTATGTTTTGTAATAAGCGTGTGTACGACGATTGCGGTGGTTTTGACGAACGCTATTTTATGTATGGAGAAGATATTGATTTGAGCTATACTGCTTTGCAAAAAGGATATCAAAACTATTATATAGGAGATCAAAAAGTGATTCATTTTAAGGGAGAAAGCACGATTAAAGATAAGATTTATCGCAAAAGATTCTTCGGAGCTATGGGTTTGTTCTACGATAAATATTTTAAGCAATCTTTGTTGGAGAAAAAAGCGATAGCTCTTCTGATTGATATAATGATCGTCGTGAAATCTACCCAAAGGACTCCAAAAAAGAGGAGTGAGGACGAGATGACTCTTGTCATAGAAGAAGAGAACTTTAGGTTAAAAGATGTGACAAATCACTTTAATTTGGAATCTTTTAGAGAACATGATACAAGTAACTCCATAATTATTTGGGATGTAAAGACCATATCCTTTGAAGATATAGTTGACTTTATGTCTAAAAATTTAAAGATCAAATACCACTTTCTTTCTCCTAAAAGAGATTTTTATATAGGAAGTGATGACAGTGCCACTCGTGGCGAGATAAAATATGTGCAATAGAATAGGTAAATAATTAAAGGATTAGTAAGTGATTCCTAAAAAATTCCTATAACCATGCATAATTCGCAATTGTAAACTCATAATTGAGTACTTTTGCAAAATAATTAAAAACGTAAACGTACCTTATTAGTTATGGCAAAGTTTGAACTTAAATTACCTAAAATGGGAGAATCTGTAGCTGAGGCTACGATAACTTCCTGGCTTAAAAATGTGGGTGACACCATTGAAATGGATGAAGCTGTGTTAGAAATAGCTACAGATAAGGTAGATAGCGAAGTGCCTAGCGAGGTGGATGGAAAACTAGTGGAGATTTTGTTCCAGGTAGATGACTTGGTAAAGGTAGGTCAGACCATTGCGATTATAGAAATTGAAGGAGAAGATAGTGGTGATACCGCTGTTGCGAGTCCTCCTGAGACTGCAGAAGAGGAAACGGAAACAGCTCAACAAGCTGCTGTTTCTAATTCAGAAACAGCACAGGTAAAGGCTGCTGCAAACGAGGTAGAAGAGCAAATGTCACAGGCTACAGAAATCGTAGACTATACAGATAGTGATGCTTTTTATTCACCTTTAGTAAAGAACATTGCCAAAGAAGAAAACATATCTCTATCTGAGTTGGAATCAATTCCTGGAACAGGAAAGGATTCTCGTGTAACAAAACACGATATTCTTCAATATGTACAAGATAAGAAGGCAGGTAAGGTAGCCGCTACTTCTTCAACGACTAAAGCAAAAGCACCAGCAGTTCCCGTTGCAGCTCCTAAACAAGTCTCTACAGCAGCGCCAGTTTCTGTAAATGGAGGAGATGAGATCATTGAAATGACGCGCATGGGGAAACTCATCGCTCATCACATGGTAGCTTCAGTACAGACTAGTGCACACGTTCAAAGTTTTATAGAATGTGATGTGACTAACATTTGGAATTGGAGGAAGAAACACAAAGACGGTTTTAAACAGAGAGAAGGGGAGAACCTGACTTTTACGCCTATATTCATGGAAGCCGTAGCACAAGCCTTGAAAGAATTTCCAATGATGAATATTGCTATTGATGGCGATAGAATCATCAAACGTAAAAATATTAATATAGGTATGGCAGCTGCCTTACCAGATGGTAATTTAATTGTGCCTGTCATTAAAAATGCAGACCAATTGAACCTGATCGGAATGGCAAAATCAGTAAATGACCTTGCTCAACGTTCTAGAACAGGTAAATTGAAGCCAGACGATACGCAAGGCGGAACTTATACAGTAACTAACGTAGGTACTTTTGGATCTGTTTTAGGAACTCCTATTATCAATCAACCTCAAGTTGGAATATTAGCTCTAGGAGCGATAAGAAAAGTTCCTGCGGTGGTAGAAACGCCAGAGGGTGATTTTATAGGCATTAGAATGAAAATGTTCTTATCGCATAGTTATGACCATAGAGTAGTAAATGGCGCCCTAGGGGGACAGTTTGTGCAGCGAGTTGCTCATATATTAGAAGCTTTTGACGTGAATCGTACGGTATAATAATTACGTAACTACAAATAAAGGGAAAGCCAGTTCGCAAGAGCTGGCTTTTGTATTTGATACTAAACTAAAGAATCAATTTTTTAAAATAAGAGCTTTTTGATGGTTGCCATTTTTATTCTTACTACATTGTTGGAATTTTAAAATTTTAGTCTCTTAGGATCTGTTTTATCAATTTTTTTTATGTCAAGTTTGGTTATTGGTTATTGGTTATCGGTTATTGCTAATTTTGGAATGATGCTAGTTATTTCAAACTGGAAACGAATCAATAATATCTTATTCTCTTGTTTATTGGTTATTCTTATGACAGGTATAGGGATGTTGTATTTCTTATCACACTTACATTAAACGAATTCAGATAGAATTGATTCAATAAGTACTGTATAAACATCTTACCTTTGCTACATGGAAAAAGACCTCTACTTAAATCAGTTAGATTATTTCAAAGGAGCACAAGTATTGCATTATTTTGAATTTGTAGAACCTCAAGAAATTAAGGATGAGTACTTTGATGTTCATGTAATTCACGCCATCGTGATTTGTGATTATGAAGGTGAGGAGACCATGCTTTTTTATCTAGATCACGGTCTAGAGGTAACTATGGAGTTTGAGTTTATGATTCCAAAGCAAGCCAAAGAGCAAACGGCTAAAGATTTTTCAGGTATTGATATCCAGTGGAAAAATAGATAAGAAGAGTTTAAATTTCAAAAAGAAGTCAGTTCGAGTTCCGTCGAGAACAATTTGATAAACGAAAAATCTATTGAATTATTGATTTTTTATGCTGTTATTGAAAATCATTCTACGCCACTAATTAGGTTTTTCTAACGTAAAATTATGTCGAGCACCTCGAAATTATAATGCTACTCTTAACAGGAATTAAGGTTTTTTTGTTTTCCACATTCCATAATTACTCGAGCTTTCCTTTCCTGCCAGCGACATAATCCTTAGTCCCTTTCTCTGTGGTGTACCAAACACGAGCTTCTTTATACGTGTCTATTTTACCTTGTCTAGCAAGTAAGATCACATATTCTTGTCCATAAGAAATAGAAGGCTCCCTAACTATACTAGAAATAGGAGCATAGTCACCTGCGGTATCGTCCAAATCGCTCAGTTAAATATCTAGAGATTGCGTTAAGGCTATTTCTACCAGAATGAATAGTTATTTTAATGCCCGTTAGCGGCATGATTAAGTGCTTGTAATACTTTTTACGATCTACTTTTAAAATTATTGCAGTAGGAAAACCTTCTTTCAAAAACAACAAGTTAAAGACCAGTCTAGCCGTACAGCCATTAGCATCAAAAAAAGGAGGTGTCCATACAAATCGATTTTGGAAAATTGCTGCTTTAATAACTGGATGCATTTCTAAATCTTCTTTGTTTACCCAAGTGATTAACTCTTCCATGAAATCAGAAGCTTTTCTTGCATTAGGAAGGACAAAGGTTGCATCACTTATTCTTACACCAGCATGGCGTATTCAAAGTAAGACTTCCCTTAATGCAATGGTACGGCATCATTAAATAGACGCTGGGTACCTAGCTTTGCTTTTCTTATCTACTTGGAACAGCAATTCCATTACTTCATAAGATACTCGCATGTCTTTCCAGTTTTCCACATTCCAATAGGCTGCTTCTTTTTAAAAACTGGAAATAGATGAAAATGACCTATCTGATATCAAGATAGTATTCTTCATATGCTTTTGCGATCATGATGCTATGATGATGTTCTATAACATGCTTTCTCGCAGCTTTTCCTATTTCATTGATTTTTTCTGGTTGGTCGATTAGTTGCGATAATTGATGTACCAAATAAGCTATATCCGGCTGTGCATCAATTACTGGAACCGCTTTTAAATCATGTGCTTCTAAATAAATAGAACTGCCACCAGAAAACACCACCTTGCCTTGCGCCATCGCTTCTAGTGCATTATAACCTTGATCGTAGCACAATACCTGATCTAATAAGATGTGTGCATTCTTGTATTTGGTAATGTATTCCTTATAAGGAAGACTTTCGGCTATAGTGATGTGGATGTTGTCGCCATACTTTTTCTTGATTATTTCAAGGGCTTGTTCAAAATAGTGGATCCCTTTTTTCCAATAATTCCCACGGTTAATCCCCATGAAAATCTGAATTTGATCTAGGTTTTCATTTTGTTCTAGCTGGAATTTGGAACAGTTGATTGCTGCTGGAATAATCGCAGTTGCTTTTGGTTGGCTTTTCAAAGCCATCGCATAGTCGGTATTGCTAGGTATTATTTTTTCTGATGCCTCGACCAGTTTTAAATAATTATCTCTGTAGCCATTGCCTAAATATTTGTAAGTGTGTAGAAGCTCTTTCTTATTATTTGGATTCTGTTTTACAGCATCCAGTATGCTATAACCTTTGTGTTTTTCAGTTAGATATGACGTGTATTCATAATCATCCCCACAAGCTATCAGAAATGATTTATCATTGTTTTCTAGAAGAAAATCGATCATTATTCTCTCCACAGATGGCTCGCAACCAAAGGGATTAGAATTGATAAATTGTACGATGTCGTGGTTTTTGAGATGTTTCTCGCTTTCGCGAAAGCGGGCTAGCCTCAATCGATCTTCTAAATTAAAACCAGTGAGTTTCCACCAGGCCACTTTAATTTTGCGGTGCAACCAGCTTTGTTCAAAATAGGTGCTGCCTACTTCTATATCTACCGGAAATCGTTTAAATCCATCACCATCTCCTACAATAGTGACCTCATGACCTAAATGCTGAAGACCATGTTTTAAGGAATTATGAAAACCACTGTATTCACCTACTAGCAATATGCGCATATAGAAGTATCTTTGAGGTAAAGATAAGCAGTTGAACACTTACCCAAACAACGATTTAGAAATTCTCATTGCGACCATGAATCGCAGTGACCTTTATTTTCTTGAATCTATTTTTCAACAGCCACTTATCGAAATTACTGCAAATGTGGTAGTAATCAATCAGAGCAAGAGTCATCTCATCACGACCAATTCTGAAAACATAAAGGTGATCAATAGCAGTGAATTTGGTTTGAGTAAAAGCCGCAACCTAGCTATCACAAATAGCAGTGCAGCATTGTGCTGGATTATGGATGACGATTGTGTTATTCTTCCAGATGCGATCAAGAACATTATAGAAGCTCACCATAGGATTCCATCTACTATTATTACGTTTCAGACAGAAACAACAAAAAAAGAAAAACTCTATTACAACTACTTTTCAAGGAAACAGTCACACACTAAAAAATCTCTGTATACTGTATTGTCTCCTGAGATCACATTTAAAAGGAAAGGTCTTCTTGGACAAGGTTTAAAGTTTAACGAGAGCTTTGGGTTAGGAGCCGATTTTCAAGATAGTGAGAATTTTGTATTCCTAAACGATGCCTTTTACCAAGATCGATCTCCTTACTTTTATAACCAGACTGTGGTAAGGCATGAAGAGCTAAATTCAAGCCAAGAAGCTACTAATGATCGTGTAATTTATGCTCGCGGTGCCATCGCTGCTTATTTGAAGCATAATATTACTTTTAAAAAATGGAAGTATGGTTTTTTCTTGTTTAGAAAAGGCTTGGTGCTTTCAACCTCAGAGTTGAGGCGCAAAATAAAAACTTTTGAAAACGGAGCTAATGATTACTTGAAATCAATAAATTAGGCCATTATCAAATCAATAAATTGTCAGTTCAATGAATTATAGAATTATAGACATTCCTAAAATCACAGATCCGCGTGGTAATCTCGCGGTGGTGGAAAAAGATACCCTTCCTTATAAAATTGAGCGTGTCTACTATTTATATGATGTTCCCAGCGATTCTCATCGTGGTGGTCATGCACATAAAAAATGTGTGGAACTACTAATAGCTGTTTCTGGTAGTTTTACGGTGGAGTTAGATAATGGTATCGAAAAGCAAACAGTCACACTCAATAAACCTAACAAAGGCTTGTTGATCTCTACCATGATATGGAGAGAGCTAGCAGATTTTTCAAGTGGTGCGATGTGTCTTGTGCTGGCTTCTCATGAATTTGAAGAATCAGATTATATCAGAGATAAAGAGTTGTTTTACGCTGCAATTAAATAATAAGAGGAATCCTAGTAAAGAACGCCTTTTTAACGTTTGCTGGAAAAGAAATACATGTCTTCTTACTTTCAATCAACTGTCCTTGCCTGTACTAAATCGCAGTTATAAGAAGATGTTGAACGGAATAGAATTTAATGATATGAGAGGGTTTAAAAAATCAATAATTGATGGGCATCCTATTAATTGGGGAGCATTGTTAGCTGATTATAATTGATGAGACCCAATTCTTTAAAACATTTGCTAACGTACTTTTTAAGCCTAAGACAGTAGACTTTGTGGATGAATAAGGAGATACAAATGAAAAATTAAGCAACTGAATCAATTTGATGCCTATTCTATTCAAATCTCTATGGAAGCGGTTGATAGAATGATAAATGATTTTAAGCACTACTTTTAGATGGTAATATACCTTGATATAGGTGGATGGACAGTTCTGCCAACTCATGGAGGCAGTCTAAGATTCTATAATAGGAATACTTTAATTTTATTCTTCTAGATGATGATAAATCACTTAATGCCTTAGCTTCAAATTTTAAATCACAAATAATACAACCTATTGACTCGGTTGGTCTGACTGATGAATCAGCAAATAAAGCTTTGGAGATTTTAAATGATTCTAAGCTAGAAATAGTATTGGATTCTAAACAGGCAGGTTTTTTATTTTTCTGTCTAGTGGCCAGTTCTGAGTCTAAAGCCTAAATTACCAAGTATTTCTTGGGTTTTTTTCAAAGACTTGAGTTGGCGGTTATTCATCTTTAAAAGTTGCTTTTGCTTCATACTCAGGTTTCTTAAGTCAATCTTATGTTGGTATATATTTGCGTTTTTGATGTCGTTTGCTAGTCGGTAACTGATGGCTATTGAAAACCGATTGATATCTAAGTATTTTTTAAGTCCGATTACTTCAGTATATTGATCTTCATAAATGCTAAAGTTAGTAATGACTCTATTTTCTAGAGCTACTTCATGGGATCTATTTGAAGATGTTTGATCAATAACAACTGCAGGTTTAGGATGGAAAGCTACTTTTTTATGTATTCCAACTCTGATTAGGAAATCAGTGTCTTCGGTATGTGTGATTTTCTCATTATAAAATAAAATATCTGTTTGATCAACCTTCATGCAAATACTAGAAGAGCTCAGTATTGAATTTAGGTAGTTAAATTTGAAGAAAGGGACTAGTAAATTAGGTTTTTGCTGCTTGATATGAGAGTATTTATTAGCATCCCATTTACTTATACCTACTTTGAGTTGGTAGTTGTTTGCATAAACATCGGCCTCTGGATAAAGATGTATTAATTCAGCAATCTGTTCTAGATGGTTATCTAACCAATAGTCATCAGCGTCTAAAAATGCAATTTGATCATATTTATTTTCTACAGCATAACGTATTCCTTCGTTTCTGGAGTAGCTTACCCCTTGATTTTCTTGATGAACAACTATCACTCTTTTATGTAATATGGAATTAAGTTCTTCTACTGTGCGATCTGTAGACCCATCATTTATCACAAGAATATCACACAAAATGCTTTGATCTAGTACAGATTGTATAGATCGTTTAATCGTTTCCGCTTTATTAAAAGCAGGTATTACAACCAAAAACATTCGTTGTGTCATCTTGTTAATCTTGTAAATATTCCTCTAACCATAAGTCGTAAAGTTTTCAAAGCAGTATGTCGCTTTCTTGCATTGGCATAATAGAGTAATAAAATATTCTTTCTAAAGGTAGGGTCTTTTTTTATAGAGCTGAAACCACCATCAGAAAAATGGGCGATAGTTCTATTTATATGTAAATTCGTTATGGCAGTATCGAAAAACCATATGATATTGTGTGCCCAGTCTGCATGAACTCGATAGGAAGTATCATAAAATCCCACTTGATTAAAAAGGTCTCTTTTATAAAAAATAGCCTGATGGGCAATGTTTTTGTGGAAAATATCAGCGTCTGAGAATCTGCCACTATAATCGGGTCCCAGCGCAGGACTTCTCACATTGCCATAAATGACGTCATATTTCGCATCTGTTATGAGTTCTTTTATGTCAGTTAAAACTAGAGAATCGATAAGGTAATCATCTGCTCCTAAAAAGTATAAAAAGGTACCTGTTGCCATTTGTATACCTTTATTCATAGCATCGTATATACCTTTATCAGTTTCGGAAACATAATGGATGACTCCAAGGCTATGAGCATAGGATAGAATAATTTCTATGGTGAGGTCTGTAGAATTGCCATCCACTATTATTATTTCATAGTCCTTAAGAGATTGAGCTTGAATGCTCTCTATTGCTGTGGCTAGGACCTTTTCAGCATTGAAAGTTGGAATAATAATACTAAATAAAGGCGCTTGTTTCTCTAACATTCAAAGTAACTTGATTAAACTGCTTTTTGAACTACCTCAAATATTTCACCGTCGTCACATTTCAGTGTTTTAGAGGGGTATTTAAGAATTAAGGCATAATCATGAGTAGCCATAAGAATGGTGTTCCCGTTTTTATTGATTTGTTGCAGTACTTCCATAATTTCTACACTAGTCTGTGGATCGAGGTTTCCAGTAGGTTCGTCTGCAATAATAAGTTCTGGTTCGTTCAATAAAGATCTAGCTATAGCGATACGTTGCTGCTCGCCTCCAGATAGCTCATGTGGGTATTTAAAGCCTTTAGTCTTCATACCTACTTTATCCAAAACTTTTTCAATGCGATTCATTATTTCTATCTTCCCTTTCCAACCAGTGGCTTTTAAAACAAATTTTAAATTATCGTTGATCGTGCGATCTGTCAACAGTTTAAAATCTTGAAATACCACGCCTAGTTTGCGGCGTAAATGGGGTATTTCCTTTTCGCGTAGGCGAGCTAGATCAAAATCAACAATGGTTCCTTCTCCTTTTTGAAGTGGGATATCACCGTATAAGGTTTTCATTAAAGAGCTTTTACCACTACCGGTTTTACCTATCAAGTAAACAAACTCACCTTTCTCGATTTCTAAATTAACATTTTTTAGAATGAGGTTATCTTTCTGGAAGATATCTACTTTACTTAGGGATAAAACGTGATTTGACATGAATAAGTTAATTTGATGTAAAGTTAATCAAGATGTGTATAAGATTATGAATAATTAATGAGGTTTTACGGCGTTGTATGTTTGGAAATCATAATTTTACTTTAACAATAGAATTCCTCTTATTATGAGAAAACTAGCAATGACCTTGTTGTTTGTGTTGAGTTTTACAACGGTTGCAAACGCACAACAGTCCAGAATATGGACGGATGATCTGGCTACTTACCATCAAGCGGTAGATCTTTATCAAGAAGACCAATACCTCGCATCACAAAGGCTTTTTGTAAAAGTAAAGGAAACCTCTAATGATGAGGTAATCAAAGGTAATGCCTCTTACTATATAGCTAATTGTGCTGTAAGACTCAACCAGCGCAATGCAGACCAGCTTGTGGAGAGTTTTGTAGAAGAATATCCCACTTCCATCAAGAAAAATTCTGCTATTATAGATGTAGCCGACTATTATTTTGATAATGGCGATTATAGAAAAGCGGCAAATTGGTATCAAAGAGTAGATAAGAGCACGCTTTCGCGAAAGCAAACCAGCCGATATTATTTCAATACAGGTTACACTCTGGTGCAGTCTAAAAAGTATGATGAGGCCAAACCTTTTTTGAATCGGGTTAGTGATGACTCAGAATATGGGAGCAAAGCAAAATATTACTTAGGTTACATCGCTTATGAAAATGACGAACTGCAAGAGGCAAGCGACCTCTTTGACCAAGTAGGAGAATCTCCAGAGGCAGATGAAAAGCTGTCTTATTATCAGGCCGACCTGAATTACAAACTCGGTAAATTTGATCAAGCTATAGTGCTCGCTCAAAAGCAGTTGTCTAAATCAAATCGCAAAGAACAATCAGAATTGAACCGCATTATAGGTCAGTCTTTATTTAATCAAGAGAAATATGACGAGGCATTGCCTTATTTAGAAGCATATAAAGGGACTCGTGGACGCTGGAATAATAATGATTATTATCAGTTGGGCTACACCTATTATAAGCAAGGTAATTTTGAAAAAGCAATGGAGACTTTTAACAAGATCATAGATGGTGAAAACGCTACTGCTCAAAATGCCTACTATCACTTAGGACAGAGCTACCTCAAATTAGACCGCAAGGAAGAGGCACTCAATGCTTTTAAAAAAGCAAGTGAGATAGATCTAGATGCTCAAATTTCTCAAGATGCTTATTATAACTATGCAAAACTAAGTTATGAAAATGGCAATCCTTATGATAGTGTGCCATCTGTAATTCTTGCTTATTTAGAAAAGTATCCAGAGACAGATAAAAATGAAGAGATGAATGAGTTTCTTATTGATTCATATTTTAGCTCAAAAAACTATGCCGAAGCGCTTTTTTTATTAGAAGATGGAAGAATACGCGCTAACGAGGCTGTTTATGGTAAAGTAGCCTTGTATCATGGATTAAATTTATTTACTGCTGGTGATTATCAAGAAGCTCTAGGTAATTTAAACAAAGCCATCGAAAATAGTACTGATCCAGAATTAAAGAAAAGGGCAGTTTTTTGGAAAGCAGAAAGTCTTTATCAGCTTAACGATTTTTCTGGCGCCTATGAAAACTTTAAGACAGCAAAGAAGAATAAGGTTTCCATTGAGGAAGATGATTTGTATAATTATGATATGGGGTATGCCCAATTCAAACTTAAAAAATATGACGAGGCGATCAACTCTTTTACTGCT
Organism: Nonlabens sp.; assembly: GCF_047636915.1. Classification (GTDB taxonomy): domain Bacteria; phylum Bacteroidota; class Bacteroidia; order Flavobacteriales; family Flavobacteriaceae; genus Nonlabens. The sequence goes on from NZ_JBLIGN010000049.1 coordinate 13,341, forward strand.
TTTACAAACCAGTCTGATGCAAAGAATGACCGTGTCAAATTAAACGATGCTTACCTGAGAATAGGCGATGCTAATTTTGTGACCAAGCAATACTGGCCAGCAATGGAAGCTTATAATAAAGCCATAAAAATGAACGGTTATAATTCGGACTATGCAGCTTTTCAAAAAGCTATATCCTACGGTTTTGTTCAAAAGAACGATCGCAAGATTCAGGATCTAGAAGAATTCATAACTAAATTTAGAACTTCAAAGTATCGTGATGATGTGATCTATGAACTGGGAAATACCTACATCAATACCAATCAAGTTGCTAAAGGTATTAGAACTTACGATAAATTAATTGCTGACTATCCTAATAGCAGTTATACCTCTCAAGCAATGATGCGTAAAGGATTGCAGTTGTATAATGACGGTAATCTAGAAGCTTCTCTATCCGTTTTTAAACAAGTAGCTGGTAAATATGCAGGAACACCGCAAGCGGTGCAAGCGATAAGCAGCGCCAGACAGGTGTATATAGATCTAGGAACTACAAATGATTATGCGGTTTGGGTAAGAGGTCTTGATGGAGTAGAAGTAACAGATAATGAACTGGATGATACGGCATACGAAAGTGCGGAGCAGCCTTTTATTCAAGGGGATATGAATGGAACCGCTCGTGAAATGAAAAAGTACTTATTGCAATTTCCAAACGGTAAACACGCCTTAAAAGCTCATTTTTATCTAGCCCAAGCACAGTTTTCTCAAAATAACAAAGAAGAAAGTGTTGCTCATTATGAATACGTAACAAGTATGGAACGCAGTGAATTTACAGAGCAAGCACTAGCTCGATTGAGTGAGATTCATTTGGGAACTAGAGATTATGTAAAAGCAGTTCCAGTATTGAAGCAGTTAGAACAATTAGCAGAATTTCCACAGAATATCATTTATGCACAGTCTAATTTAATGAAGGCCTATTATGAGACAGAGGACTATGAGGAAGCTGTCACCTATGCAAACAAAGTATTGAGTGATGCCAGTATTGAAAACAACCTAAAGTCTGATGCCGAAATCATTATCGCACGTTCTTCATGGAAACAAGGAAATGAGGCAGCTACAAAAGTGGGTTATGAAAAAGTAAGACAGACAGCAACAGGAAGCCTCGCTGCAGAGGCTACTTACTACAAAGCCTACTTTGAAAGCAAAGAAGGAAAACACGATGCTGTAATTACTACCGTGAACGGATTGAGTAAAAACTATGGTGGGTATAAATTATGGAGCGCAAAAGGACTCGTAGTTATGGCAAAAAGCTATGATGACTTAGATCAAACACTTAATGCCACGACCATTCTTGACGCAGTCATTGCCAATTTTAAACAATATCCTGACGTAGTTGCAACGGCACAAAGTGAGCTTGCCATCATCAAGACCAAAGCTGCAAAAACAAATTCATCTGTCGTACCGACAAGCCAAAACTAGCCACCAATGAATTTCAATATAAAAAACCCAATAATAGCTGCTATCGCACTCTGTACAACACTAGCTATAGGACAAACAACAGAAGAAGAGGAAGAACGATTAAATGGTGGAACCATTACGGTTGTAAAACCTTATGATCCTACCATAAGTGATGCCTTTAAAGTAAAGAGCAATCCTAGTTTTAACGACACTACTAAAGTGAAAAAGAAACCGGTCACGTATAGCATCTTCTCTGTTCCTGTAGCTAGTACTTTTACTCCTGCAAAAGCTGGTTTGTCAAGATTAAAACCTACACAAAAAGCCAAATATTTTAAAAATTATGCAAGATTAGGTTTAGGGAATTACCTTAATATTTTAGGAGAATTTGCAGCTAACTTTGAAATAGATAGAGATAGCGATGTAGGTGTATTCTTCAATCACAACTCTTCTCAAGGAGGAATTAGTGAGGTCATTGCAGACGATTCTTTTTCTGACACCTCACTAGATGTTTCTTATGGTAAACGTACTAGAGATATGAATTGGGGAATTACCGCTGGAGCAAGACATCAAGCAGCAAATTTGTATGGTGCCTATGAATTCACCCCTAATTCACTAACGGAAGATAGTGACGTAGGTTTTAATTATTTGTCCTATGGACTAGCTGGAAAAGCGACTTTCTTTGATAGTGTTTTAAAAGAAATAGATGTAAACCTCCGAGGTACCACTTCTAGTTTTGACGCAAGCGAGATGCGCTTCAGTGCAGCACCTCAATTGGGGTTTGATATTATGGAAACGGAAGTAGCTTTAGGAGTAGAAGTAGATTATATAAGCGGTAGTTTTGATACGCAAGGATTGCTTCCAGTTCTAGAGGAGTATTCTTATTTGAAAGCGGGATTAAATCCAGCGATCAATCTTTATGGAGATAATTATAAAGTGAAATTAGGAGCCACCGTTAATTACCTTAATGATAGTGAAGCCTCAGAAAGTGATGTGTTTATTTATCCAGACATTATTGCCAGTTATATTTTAGTAGAAGAGAAGTTCATTCCTTATGTAACTATAGGTGGTGGGCTGGACATGAATTCACTTCAACAATTTGCAGACGAGAATGTGTTTCTTGCGCCAGCAGTAAATGTGATTCCAACCAACAGACTTCTAGACGCCCAATTAGGATTTAAAGGAAAGCTTTCGGAGAGTTTTGGTTATCAGTTATTTGGTGGTTATAGAATCGAAGAAAACAGACCCTTCTTTACTAAAGATACGGGCGCAGGCTTCACTAATGGACCCGTTCAACCCTATCATTCGGGTAACGTATTCTACACGCAATATGGAGATTTAAACACCGTACTTTATGGAGCAACCTTAAGTTTTGATGTACATACAGCATTTCATCTAACTTTAAACGCAACCGGTTTCACTTATGACGTCACAAATGGCGATGCCTTTGATAATATCCCATCACACTTAGCAGATTTTACAGCAGATCTTGTTGCAAATTATGAGATCAATGAGAAGTGGCATGTAGGCGCTACACTTTATTATGTAGGAGAAAGAGCGGCTTTCAGAGAAAGCACTGGTTTTGAGGCTTTAGATTCTTTTGTGGATCTTAACTTAGATGTGAATTATAAAATCAATCCTAAGTTGACCGCATTTTTACGTGCTCAGAATTTAACCGGTGGCAATTATGAATATTACCTAGATTACCCAGTTCAAGACCTGCAAATTATGGGTGGAGCCGTTTATAAATTTGATTTTTAGAATGATTTCTGTTCCGCTTTCGCGAAAGTAGAACAGGTAATAATCACTTATTTACATTCAAAGGACAACTCCCTCAAAAACATCCCTGAGGGAGTTTTTTATAAAACTGTTTTTAAGATTCGACATGCCAATTATTCGTGTTGGCATTCTCTAAATCTATTCTCGATGCCGGAAACGAAGAAGAGTAAAAGCTCCTCGCCTAAGAAACTTGCTTCCGACGCGCTTTTTTGCATAAGGAATTCACAGGACAGATGGGCTACCCAGCGCATGCTGGGATGCAATCAGGAGTGGTTGAAAGATGCTGGAACTCATGAATAAATTTTCAAATTGTTCTCTGTTTAAAATCTGTAAAACCTTTCAGGGCTCAACTCGCTACCGCTCGTTTTGCCACCTATGAATATTCAATCTTCATTGCAATACTCAATCTTACGCCTTATTTTTAAACCATGAAAAAACTCCTACTCCTCTTCGCTATTATAGGTGCGGTTTCTTGTCAAGAAGAACCACAAATAACTGCAGACCTGATCATTGAAAACGCCAAAATTTATACCGTTGACGATCAGTTTTCCATGGCTACGGCACTAGTCGTAAAAGAGGGTAAGATCATTTTTATAGGAACTCAAGAAGAACTTAAAAGCCAAAACTTAAAAGCTTCCAAAACTATAGATGCGACTGGAAAGTTTGTATATCCGGGATGGATTGATGCACATTGTCATTTTTATAGATTAGGTCAGCAAGAACAACGGGTAGATTTAGTCGGGACTGAGAGTTATCAAGAAGTGCTGGACAAAATTCAGAAATTTCAAAAAGCAAATAACAAAACCTTTATCATAGGTCGTGGTTGGGATCAAAATGATTGGGACGTGAAGGAGTACCCAACTAATAAAGAGCTTAACGAGCTTTTTCCAGAAACTCCAGTCGCCATCACCAGGATTGATGGCCATGCCATGGTAGTTAACGATGCTGCCTTAAAATTAGCTCACATAGATGTAAACACGGTGTTTTCTGGTGGTGATATAGAACAAAAGAAAGGAAAGTTAACTGGGATTCTTGTAGACAATCCTATGAAACTGGTGAGAGATATATTTCCCGTAGCGAGTGTAGAAGAAGATATTGAAGCTTTAATGGATGCGCAGGACATCAATTTTAGTTATGGAATTACTACGGTAGATGATGCTGGTTTAATGCGGTCCACTATTGAATTGATAGACAGTTTGCAACAAGACGGAGCTTTGAAAATGAAGATTTATGCGATGATTACAAATACACCTGAGAACTTAGATCATTACTTAAAAAAAGGAATCGTAAAAACAGATCGATTAAATGTGCGATCTGTAAAGTTTTATGCAGATGGTGCTTTGGGTAGTCGTGGTGCTGCGATGAAGCAGCCGTACACAGACAAGCACAATCATTTCGGTACGCTGTTAAGCAGTATAGAAGATCTTGAAGGAGTAGCAAAACGCATCGCCGCTACAGCGTATCAAATGAACACACATGCGATCGGTGATAGTGCAAATTACGTTGTTTTGACCACCTATAAAGAGTTGCTAAGCGATCAAAAAGACAGAAGATGGAGAGTAGAACATGCACAAATCGTGGATCCAGCCGACTTTCATTTGTTTGATGAAGATAATATAATTCCATCTGTACAACCTACGCATGCAACTAGTGATATGTACTGGGCGCGAGATCGAATAGGAGAAGAACGTATTAAAGGTGCTTATGCTTATAAAAAACTGCTTCAAGAATCTAAAATGCTCGCGCTAGGAACCGATTACCCTATAGAACAAGTAAATCCGTTTTTGACCTTTTATGCAGCTGTTGCTAGAAAAGATACGAGTGGATACCCCGATGATGGTTTTAGGGCAGATCAAGCACTTTCTCGAGAAGAAGCCTTAAGAGGAATGACTATTTGGGCAGCTTTTTCTAATTTTGAAGAACATGAAAAAGGCAGTTTAGAAATAGGAAAAGCAGCCGATTTTATATTACTAGATCAAGATATAATGACTGTTCCTATAGATCAAATTCCAAACATGCAAGTAAGTGCTACGTATTCTAATGGAGAGCTGGTTTACATTTCCAAGTAACTATACTCAAAACACCTAGGTTTCCGAATTTTCTGCTCTTTCTTTTTCCTTTTCTCTGCGTTAAAATTTACAAGCCTAACATAAGCTATGCTTGAAAATTTATGCCTTAACAAAAGAAAAAATAAATCCGCTAAATTCTCCGAAAACCTAGGTGCTTTGAGTAAACAACGAATTTAATCAGCTATTTACAAGCTTATTCAGTTGCGGAAGCCTCTTGCTTAAGTTTCCAATCTAAGTAGTTGTTTAAATCGGTCTCTACCCATCCAGATACAAAGGATAATACGGTTAAGTCATCTACCAATCCTAATCCTGGAATGAAGTCTGGGATCAAATCAAACGGCATAAAAACATATAGTAAGGCCATGGTAATCGCTGCAATGCTAAACCATGGGATCTTGGTATATATTCCTTTTCGGTAATCTTTGATCATCAGAAACATGACCTTTCCAAGTTTTGCGTACTTTTTTAGAAGACTTGAGTGGGCAATTTTAGAAGAGATACTCTTTTCTTTTTCTATTGCTTCGTCTATATCTTCAACAGTAGTCTTATTTACTGCCTTTAGTGTGTACTCCTCATTTGGGAGTTTTATTTTTTTTCTAAACCATTTCATGTAGCAAATATTTGGCCCCAGTCTTTAAAGGACTTGAATTCTAGTGAATTACCGCTTGGGTCTTGGAAAAACATAGTGGCTTGCTCGCCCGGCATTCCTTCAAATCTTATATAAGGTTCGATAATGAACTGGATGCCTTTTTCTTGAACCGCTTTCGCGAAATCGTGAAAAATATCCCACTCCAGCAGCACACCAAAATGGGGGACAGGAACAGCTTTTCCGTCTACGGCATTTATAGCAGCTTTTTGAGCCTCTTCGGTCACATGAATAACAAGTTGATGTCCAAAAAAATCAAAGTCGACCCAATGGTCAGAACTCCTGCCTTCTTTACAGCCCAGAGTGTCGCGGTAAAATTCACGTGTAGTTGTAATTTCCTTAACTGGAATGGCGAGATGAAAAGGTGTTAACTTCATTTAATTGCTTTTTGTGATGCTTTCTATTAATAATAAAAAAGCCAGCTTAAATTAAGCTGGCTCCATCTATAAAAGTACGGTGTTACTTATAAAATACCGTCTACGATGCCGTATTCAACTGCCTCTTCAGCCCCTAGCCAGTAATCGCGATTGAAATCTTTCATTACTTTATCAAAGGTCTGACCACAATTATCGGCAAGCATTTGTGCACTTAACTCCTTAGTTTTAAGAATCTCGTTGGCTGTAATTTCAATATCGGCACTAGTACCTCGTGCACCACCACTAGGCTGGTGAATCATTACCCGACCGTGTTTTTGAATCATGCGGCGTCCCTTTGTTCCGCCAGAAAGTAAAATAGATCCCATAGAAGCCGCAAGGCCGCTACAAACGGTACTTACGGGACTCTTAATTTCTTTCATGGTATCATAGATAGAAAATCCAGCCGTTACATAGCCACCAGGACTATTAATGACAAAAGTGATTTCCTCATTGCTTAAAGAATCCAGATAAAGCAATCTGTCTACACAGTGTTTTGCCGTTTTCTCATCCACCATTCCCCAAATAAATAATTTGCGTTGATCGATGTAGGTTTCGTCTATTTTATCTTGAAGTTTAAATACTTTGCTCATCCAATTTTTAATTTAGAGTAAAAATAGGGAATCTTAAAAAATAATCAGATAATTTAACAAGACTATATATTCTCTTCCTGTTTGCCGTAATCATTCTTACAAATTTTGGACTAGTGCATCTCTAGGAGTTAATAATTTTT
>NZ_JBLIGN010000050.1:0-20374 GCF_047636915.1 Nonlabens sp.
ACGGCATGGTACCGGCAAAAGCCATAATCAACCAACCTAATGTGACAATAAGATAGCCTTCCTTTTTTTGAAGTTCTTTTATATGATGGCGCGTCAGATACATGACTGAAGCTCCTAAGAAAACAGCCACACCAGAGGCAGCAAAAATATCTAAAGCTTCACTTTCTCCATAAATAACACTGACTAATGCAGACAGAGACATAAAACCACCATTAAAGACTAAGAGTAGTCCCATTATAAAGATGATGATCTTATAATTAAGCTTTGTCATTATAAAAATAATTTTTCAACTTGGGCGATAGATCTCGGTAAACAGCAAACCACTACTCTATCTCCCGCCTCTATGGTAAAGCTACCCAACACTACATTTCCAATACCATCTCTTATGACACCACCTATGATGGCACTTCTAGGGACACCGGCATTTGCTATAGTTTTACCACACAAGGCACTTTCTGATGGAACAATAAATTCAAGCAACTCAGCATTCATGTTATTGAGTTTTGTCATAGCGACGACTTCACCTTTACGCACGTACCTAAATATATTGTTTGCCGCTAGTAATTTCTTGTTGATCAGAGTATCGATTCCTATACTGTGAGATAACTGGAAGTAATCCATGTTTTCTACCAGTGAGATTGTTTTTTTTACACTCTTACTTTTTGCCATCAGACAGGAAATGATATTGGTCTCGCTATTTCCTGTAACCGCTATAAAAGCATCCATTTCATGAATGTTTTCTTCTTGTAATAATTCTACATTACGGCCGTCACCATTTAAGACCAGCACTTCTGGAAGCGCATCAGCAAGGTCAAAGGCTTTTTTAGGATCTTTCTCAATCAGCTTTACATTTACGCCGGCCTTAGAAAGTTGTAGCGCGCTTTGCTTTCCTATATTACTACCCCCTAGAATCATGACATTGCGCATGGCATGTTTTGTTTTACCCGTAAGTTTATAAAGTTCTTCCACACCTCCAGCTGTAGTAATAAAATAAACTTGATCTCCTTCTTTAAATTGAGTATCCCCACGAGGTATCAAGGTATATTGAGTACCAAACCTTTGTATGGCGATGGGCATAAAATGAATCTCTGGAAAGATCTCACCAGCTTGCTGCACTGTTTTACCAACAAATTGTGCCGTGCGCTGCAAATTGACACCTACCATAGTAAGTGCCCCATCTTCAAATTCGTAACTATCATTAAAGGCACTTTGATTGAGCAGCAATTCAATCTCTTTACTGGCTAATGCTTCTGGAGAGATCAACTCATCAATCCCAAAACCAGAAAAGCCTATAGCGTCTTGATGGTCTAAAAATTCTGTGTTGGTAATACGTGCCACGGTACGTTTTGCGCCCAGTTGCTTGGCCAGTACACAAATGGTAATATTAGTCGTCTCGCTACTGGTCACTGCAATAACTAAATCTGCTTGATCGATTCTCGCATCTTGAAGAATCTTTATAGACGTAGAATCTCCACGCATGACACGTATATCAAGATGGGTATCTGCATAATGCAAATTCTCCTGTAGAGGATCAATGAGCGTTATATCTTGTGACTCGTAGGACAGCAGTTTTGCCAGGTGAAAACCTACCTCACCAGCTCCTGCAATAATGATTTTCATAGAATCGTATCTGTAATATATCAAAGATACTAGAATGTGACTTAACTTGTAAAAAAAGCATGGCTTTTAATGGCTAAAAAGATGACTATCTCGCTTTCGCGAAAGCGAAATAGCAATAAGCTCAACGCACTGCATTATCTTTGCCCCTCTAAATTAAAAATTGTGTCAGAAGAAGTAAAGCCCTATAAAGAAGAAAATTCTGGAAAAAAAGAACAAGTCACTAAAATGTTTGATACCATCAGTGGTGAATACGACGGACTTAACAGAATTATTTCTCTGGGTTTGGATCAAAAATGGCGCGACAATGTTGTGAAAATAGTTGCTGCTCAACATCCTAAAGTCATTATGGATATTGCTACAGGAACAGGTGACTTAGTCATAAAAATGGCACAACAAACTGATGCCAAAAAGCTTATAGGCCTTGATATTTCCAGCGGTATGCTTGAGGTAGGAAAGGTGAAAGTTAGGGAAGAAAAATTAGATAACCGTATTGAGATGGTCCTAGGAGATTCTGAAAACCTACAATTTGAAGATGGCTCTATAGATGCCGTAACCGTTTCTTATGGAGTACGTAACTTTGAAGATCTTGAAAAAGGACTGGGAGAAATTCTAAGAGTTTTGAAATCTGGAGGTATTTTAGTGATTTTAGAAACAAGTATTCCCACTCAGTTCCCGTTTAAACAAGGATACTATTTTTACTCTGGTATTATGGTTCCTATATTAGGACAATTGTTTTCTAAAGATAAGATTGCTTACGGTTATCTGTCTAAAAGTGCCTCAAAATTTCCATACGGAGAGAAATTCAACAATATTTTAAAGAAAGTAGGGTTTAAAGAAGTAGAAAACGAATTACAATTTCATGGTGCATCCACCATTTATAAAGCAGTAAAAGCATAATATGAAACACCTTATTATTATTATTATTGTAGCATTAGCCTTTCAAAACTCTAGTGCTCAGTTATTTTCAAAAGAAAAAATCAAGAATCTAGAAAATTTTGACAAGCAGCGTATGAGCTGGGGTTACTATTTAGGATTCAATTCTTATGACTATAAATTTGATTATAATGAAATTACCGAAGAGATCATCACAGAATCCAGTACTGGATTTAATGTAGGTCTAGTAGGTGACGTGCGCATCAATAATTATTTTAACATCAGACTGGAGCCGGGAATTGCTTTTTCCACGAGAAACTTAACTTTTTCAGACCCATTATTAACTACTATAGCTCAAAGGGAGCGAGAAGTCCCTTCCACCTACATTCACATACCCTTATTGATTAAATTTTCTACCAAGAGATCTAATAACTGGAAACCCTTTGTAGTTGCTGGGGCTTCCTGGTCGAGTAATTTATCCAGTAATGAAGATAATCCAGATGACAATAGCTCTGGACAGTTCCGGCAAACATCTAATGTTTTTAACTATGAATTAGGCGTAGGTTTTGACTTATACCTCTACTATTTTAAGTTCTCTCCTTCCATTAGAGGCGTATTTGCAATGGGTGATGAGCTCGTACGCGATACAGATCCTAACAGCGCATGGACGGGAAATATTACCAGCATGCAATCTAGAGGTATTTTTATCAATTTTACCTTCCAGTAGCATCTATTAAGTGGTAAAATACTGCCTTTTTGATTTAGCCTATTTTTCATTCATCTGAGGTATACCATCTAAGCATAGCTTTTGTTAGGGCTCTATCTTACATCAAAATGTAAATGGGGAAAATTAGGAGTTTTATGCACTATTATAAAACTACGTAGACGTGGTACGCAGCCACTCGCCTAATGCGATAGAAGTGGCCATAGCGACATTGAGACTTTCTGTGTTTTGCGAGGTTCCATATTGAGGAATACGTATGGCAGTGCCTTTTTTCAAAAGCTCCTTGCTTATACCATGCGACTCATTTCCCATGATTAAAATTCCTTCTTCTGGCAGTGGTTTCTCATAAATACTTGACCCATTCATCGCGGTGGGAAAAACTGGCAATAAAGAAGACGTTACGTACGCCAACAAATCAGTATAATGAACTTGCACACGAGCTAAAGATGCCATACTTGCTTGTACACATTTATAATTATATCCATCTACTGTTTCCTTACTGCAAACGATATCTGAAATCCCAAACCAGTCTGCCAGTCTAATTATAGTTCCTAGATTACCTGGATCCTTAACGCCATCGAGGGCAATTATTTTACCCGTTTTAGGTAGGCTTTGCTTTTGATTCATTTTAAAAACAGCAAGGTATCCAGGAGGTGTTTTAAGATTAGAAATCGACTTCATATCTTTTGCACTAACAGTTTCAGGCTCTAGATGATCTAAATGATGATTGCCAGAAACAATGAGGATAACTTCCACCCTAAGACCAGAGCTAGCAAGTTCTCTAATAGATTTATACCCTTCAACAATAAAAAGCTGGTGTTCCTCTCTATATTTTTTTAAACTTAGAGATTTGATAAGCTGTAACTTGCTTTTAGTAACCATTTATAATCGTATTTTTGAATATCGTACTTATGGAAAAAACAGCACTTCATGCAAAAATAGGCTTATTTATACTGCTTATAATCTTATTGGTTTCCTGTAGTGCTATTAAACGTGTCCCTGACGGCAGGCAACTACTTGTTAAAAGCACCATACTCGTGGACAGCATGGCTCCAAAAGATCCAAGAGTACCTACGTTACCCATTCTACAACCTAATCAACGCTTACTTACCATACCACTGCGTCTTCATATTTATAACCTTGCAAGACCTAACCGTGACTCTATGTATTTGAAATGGATGCAGGAACATCCAGAAGGTTTAAAGAGACGCAACGCCATCCTTTCTGAAAAACAAACCATAGGACTAGGTCAAAGTTTAGTAGATTTTAATAATTGGTTAAAAAGAACTGGTGAAACACCTACATTAATAGAAGAAACGGCCATTGAAAAATCTAAAGAAAGGCTTAAAGCATTCTATTGGAGTCAGGGCTGGTTCAATACCGAGGTAGATCATAATATTACAGATAGTAAAAGAGCAAAAAGAGCTGGTATTGAATACTACGTTACTAGGCACCAACCCTATAAAATAGACAGTCTCCGCACTCAGATAACGACACCCGTAATTGACTCCTTATATCAGCTCGTTAAAGCAGGCAGTATTCTTAAAAAGGAAGAACAATATTTCACACCCAATATAAATACAGAAAGAGACCGACTCAACTCTTACTTCCGCAATCATGGAGCTTTTCACATGGAGAAGGAAAACATAAGATTTGAAGGCGATACTGTTAACACCGGTCATAAAGCAACTATTACTTTAATTATTAAAGATAGGGAAATTAAGGAGGGTGATTCTTCTTTCACTGTTCCCTATAAGATTCATAAAATAAGTGAAGTAAACATCATCCCCGACTATCAAAATGTTTCTGGCAGTAAAGAAGCAGATACCCTTAAATATGAAGATTACAATATATTTCGTTACGGAAAACGCAAATACAGAAAATCTACACTTACTGACGCTATATTCTTTCATAAAGGAGATGTATATAGAGATATAGACCGCGACCGTACTTACAAAAGAATTACAGAGTTACAAAGCTTCTCATACCCTACTATAAAATATGTGGAAGACCCAAGAGACTCTACAGGTACAGATCTTATCGCAAATGTTCTACTGACTTCAAAAAAGAAATTTGAATTTACTTATGGAGTGGAAACAACACATAGTAACATTCAAGCAATAGGAGTAGGTTTAAATACTTCTTTGTTGATTAGAAATTTATTTAGAGGTAGTGAATTGCTAGATATTTCTTTTAGAGGTAACATAGGAGCGAGCACGAACGCAGCGACAAGAAATTCTAGATTCTTTGATCTTCAAGAATTAGGAGCAGATGCTCGATTGAGCTTTCCTAGATTGTTCTTACCTTTTGATGTCAATCATTTAATACCTAAGTACATGTCTCCGTCGTCTAATTTATCAGTCGGTTACTTTAGTCAGATTAATATAGGCCTTGATAAGCAGAGTCTCAATAGTGCACTTACCTATAACTGGAGACAGACCCCTACAAAAAGCACCAGATTAGACCTTATCAACGCTCAATACGTGCGCAATTTAGATCCAGGGAATTTTTTCAATGTGTATCGAAGTAGTTATGGCAGCGTGAATGACCTTGCAAATGATCTTAACATCAACGATCCCACGTATGTGAACACCAGTGGCAACCTCACTGTTCCAGATGGCACTAACGCATTCATTACTGACGCGATAGCAGGAAATTTAGGAGCAAATGACGAACAAAGAGAAATCATAAGAAATATACGGGAACGTAGAAATAGACTTTCACAAAATAACTTAATCATTTCTTCCAGTTACAGCTGGACTCGTAATAATCGAGAAGGTATTTATGACGACGAATTTTCTAGATTTAACATGAGAATTGAAGCCGCAGGAAATGTACTTTCTGGAGTTTCCAGTCTGGCAGGTATCAATAAGAATGATGCCAACACGAGACGCGTATTTGGTGTAGAGTACAGCCAGTATGTAAAGACAGAAATTGATTACGTCAAGCACTGGCAATTGTTTAACAAACATGTTTTTGCTATTAGAGCCTTTGGAGGAATTGCCATTCCTTATGGCAATTCTAATAACATCCCATTTATACGATCCTTTTTTGCTGGTGGCCCCAATGATAATAGAGCCTGGCAAGCATATGAATTAGGGCCAGGGAAAACAGGTGGACTTAATGATTTCAATGAAGCAAATATGAAACTAGCTTTTAATGCTGAATACAGGTTTCCTATCTCAGGCGCTTTTAAAGGCGCTGTATTTGCAGACGTAGGTAACATTTACAACGTACTAGATAGTGAAGACGATCCCGACGCTATTTTTGATAGTATTAGAGACCTTGAATATCTAGCATTAGGGACTGGAATTGGTTTGCGTTACGACTTTGGTTTCTTTGTTTTGAGATTTGATATGGGTTTCAAGACGTACAACCCAGCCTTAGAAGAAAACAGAAGATGGCTCAAGGAATTCAAAATTTCTAGATCTGTTCTTAACGTAGGGATTAATTATCCTTTCTAACAATCTACAACTAGGCGTTTATTTTTGCTTATTTTTGTTATTCATCAATCGAGAAACATGAGTCATAAAATTAAACCCGGAGTTGCCACTGGCGACCAAGTTCAGGAAATATTCCATCACGCAAAAGCAAACGGTTATGCGCTTCCCGCAGTAAACGTAGTAGGGTCTAATACCGTGAACGCGGTAATGGAAACTGCTGCAGAATTAAACTCTCCCGTAATCATTCAGTATTCAAATGGAGGATCTGTTTTCAATGCTGGAAAGGGATTAAACAATGAGCATCAAAAAGCTGCCATACTAGGAGGTATCGCTGGTGCAGAACATGTCCACAGACTTGCCGAAGCATATGGTGCGAGTGTTATCTTACACACCGATCACTGTGCAAAAAAATTACTTCCTTGGATTGATGGTTTGTTAGATGCAGGTGAAGCACGCTTTCGCGAAAGCGGGAAAAGTTTATACTCTTCACACATGATAGATCTAAGTGAAGAGCCACTAGAAGAAAACATAGAAATATGTAAAAGATATCTAGAAAGAATGTCAAAAATGGACATGACTCTAGAAATAGAATTGGGAATTACTGGTGGTGAAGAAGATGGTGTAGATAATAGCGATATAGATGAATCTAAGCTCTACACTCAACCAGAAGAGGTGGCTTATGCGTATGAAGAGCTTAAAAAAGTAAGTGACAAATTTACAATCGCAGCAGCATTTGGTAATGTACACGGTGTTTATAAGCCTGGTAATGTAAAACTTACCCCTAAAATTCTGAAAAATTCACAAGAATATATTTCTAAGAAATATAATGTAGAACACAACCATATAGATTTTGTGTTTCACGGTGGTTCTGGTTCTTCCCTAGAAGAAATAAGAGAGGCGATAGGTTACGGAGTTATAAAAATGAACATTGATACAGATCTTCAATGGGCATTTGCAGACGGTATCAAAAAATATATGGATACTAATAATGAATTCTTACTTTCTCAAATAGGAAATACATCTGGTTCAGACTCACCGAACAAAAAGTATTATGATCCCCGCAAATGGTTGCGCGAAGGTGAAATGTCTTTTAAAGCTAGGTTAAAGCAAGCTTTTGAAGATCTAAACAACGTCAACACATTGTAAAAGAGTTTCTTTTCCCTACCCCTTAGACCAGCCTGTGCTGCGTTTATCGAGGTATCGAAATGCGCAGCACATGCCTAAAGAGTGGGGAATTATAAATAATTATTATATAACTAAAAGTTGGAGCAAGAGTGAAATTCATCACTCTTTGCTCCTAACTCTTAACTAGTAAGATATGGCTTGGTTTAAAAGAGATAAAAAAGGTATTACAACACCTACAGAGGCAAAGAAAGACACGCCTAAAGGTCTGTGGTATAAATCCCCTACTGGTAAAATTGTAGATACAGATCAACTTAAAAATAATTTTTATGTAAGTCCAGAAGATGGCTATCACGTAAGAATAGGAAGTAACGAATACTTTGAAATATTGTTTGACGATAATAAATTCAAAGAATTAAATCCTAATATCGTTTCTAAAGACCCACTTAATTTTGAGGATACTAAGAAATATACAGACCGTATTGAAGCTGCACAAAGCAAAACTGGACTTAAAGATGCCGTGCGCACCGCAGTAGGTAAATCCAACGGTAATGATCTTGTGATCGCCTGTATGGACTTTGCATTTATAGGGGGTTCTATGGGTAGTGTTGTAGGAGAAAAAATCGCTCGTGCGGCAGATTATTCTTTGAAAAACAACATCCCATTCCTGATCATTTCTAAATCTGGTGGAGCGCGCATGATGGAAGCAGCCTTATCACTCATGCAACTGGCAAAAACCAGTGCAAAACTTGCCCAATTGAGCGACGCAGGAATCCCATATGTATCTTTGTGTACCGATCCTACTACTGGTGGCACCACAGCTTCATTTGCCATGCTAGGAGATATCAACATAGGAGAACCTGGAGCACTAATTGCTTTTGCGGGACCGCGAGTTGTAAGAGATACCACAGGAAAAGAACTTCCAGAAGGTTTTCAAACAGCAGAGTTCCTTCTTGAAAAAGGATTTCTAGACTTTATCTGTCCTAGAAATGAACTTAAAAAGAAACTGAACCTCTACCTCAACCTTATTATGAATAGAAAAATAAATGCCAGCGCATAAATTTGCTTTGATACACCATTACAAATCGGCTTAGGAATTCAACTAAATTCTTAAGCCGATTTTTTTGGGCCCTATTCTTAGGATTAAATGGACCCTAACTTGTCCTCTTTATACCCAACTGGACATCACATGTCCGTTTAGATTGTTTTACAAAAAGGAGCTCGGTACCGATGTAGCGATCTCGCTAAAACCAGTAGTGGTTTTAAGCACTTGATTGTGCTGAGCTCTCGCAGTAACGAGAACGAACGAAAGTAACGAAGTAATGCAACATCTGCCGATAGCTATCGGTAGTCCTTTCTCAATTTATAACCTGTGGTTTTCCTTTTGAGTAAATAAATCAATTTTTTGATAGATTCTGGGATGGCCTATACTATGTAGGGTCTAGAAAAAACTGCTCCTCTTAACCCGAATTCTAAATCTTATAAAATACGGAATTCCAACTTTTTTTACTGGCCTGCTATACGATGGTCTACAAGAACGAAAACAATATTCTTTCTTTGAAAAAGCATTTGACATCTAGGAACAAGTTGCTGCCGCACAGAACGTGAACTAGGCTTACATATTTGAGATGTATACAAATTCTGTGTCCCCCATTACTGAATTTATCCCGGCTGACGCTGCGATAAATTCTGTCTTCGCCTGTCCAGATGAGGAGCCGTTTACCCTTGTGTTCTTATGAGTGAAAACCGAAATGATCCTAAAGTTTTGGGTATTTCGATAAGCCTAGCGCAAGGCTTTTGCTCCATCTGGCACAGATTCTTCTGTGCTCCATAAGATCAACTCCGTTCCTTTTTACGCACTTGATTGTGCTGAACTCTCGCTGTAACGAGAACGAACGGAAGTATCGAAGTGATGCGGCGTCTAACAATAGCTATCGGTACTGACTTTCTCAATTTGTAACCTGACGTTTTTTATCTGAATAAACATATCCATATTCCAAGTTCTATAAATCATGACCTAGAAAACACCTCCTTAAACTGATAAAAGAATCGCTCCATAAGCCGCAAATCTTCTGTTACAGTTTCTGCAATGACGCTGGTTTCTTGTTGCAACTGGATTTCTTTGTTATAAGAAGTAATTAAAGTGTTTGATAAAGATATTTGTACATAATAGAACCCATCTGCATCTGGAACTTGAGAAATGGTCGTTACTTTTCCTTCTAAGACACCAAATTCTGTCTCTGGGAAATTCTGTAGTTTGAGGAAGGTCTTTTGCCCATGCTTTAATTTACCAGAATTTAATACGGGTGTTTTAAGAGTGGCGATATAGGATTCGTACTTTTCTGGAAACACCGTAAAAAGTAAATCACCTTGCTGGACTTGCTGCTCTTCTTTCCAGTATTGTGTAAAGCTTAAACGACCGTTTATAGTGGCTCTTAAAATATACAATTGTTCATAATCGTTTACCGCTTTTTTAAGCTGCGTAAAGGACTGAATCAATGTCTTGTAAAGCTGTATATTTTCTCTTGATCTATTGATTTTTATGCCTTCCAGTGAGCTGGACGTATTGCTTAATTGGTTTCTCAACTGCGAGATAGACGCATCCATACTTTGAAAAGAACGCACATTCTGCGCATATTCCAGTTGCTTCAATTCATATTCTTGTGCTGCGATAACCCCTTTTTCAAACAATGTTTTATGGCGATCTAATTCTTTCTTTTTAAAGTCTAACTCTGTTTGTTGTATCCGCTTTCGCGAAAGCATATTTCCCAACTGCGCCTGTAGCTGTATTCTTGTAGATTCATTTGCTAATTGATCATTATCAAAAGGTTGCCATTCTTTATTGAGTCGGTATTGAATATAGGCATTTTCAAAAACCGCAAAAGGAATTTCTAAATCACCCAAAAAAAGAATGGGCAAACGATCTACTGGAAATTGAAAATTATTCTTCTCATAACTAATGGTATCCAGAACTTTTTCTAAAAGCAATACATCTTTATAACTGGCAGCATTTTCTAAAACAGCAATCACCTCGCCTGATTGAACCTCTTGGTCATTTTCAATTAAAACGTGCTGTAGAGTTGCCGTAATTTTACTGTATTCTTTTTGTGGCGGTACAGCGGTAGTGATGATTCCCTGAGAAACTATAATATCTGGATATTTTACAAACCATGATAAGAATAGCAACAAAAGTATAATCAGCAAAAATACCGTGTTGCCATATCTAATGATACGACTCGGTACTTTTGTGAGAATCTCTTGCACTTCTTCACTTCGTAATTCTATGTCTTCTAATTGGTCTGGCATATTAATTTTCCGCACAGGCGGAAATCTGTTTTTATTTGTCAAGCCGTTGCATAACGGCTTTGCTATTTTCTATCTTGATATTTTTAAAACCGCATTTCGAGTGCTTCAATGCTTGCAAATGTGACTTGTTAATTACAGCTGATCAATAATATAAATGTTGTCTCCTCGAGCGCCGTCGAGAGGTTTATTCTTCTTGAAAAGCATTTGAACGAGACAATCGTTCTCGACTGCGCTCAAACTGACATTTTTCAAATCATAATTCTAACTTCCCAATTCCAGCTGATTTTTGACCAAATGATAGTAGTCCCCTTTTGCTGCAATCAAACTTTCATGAGTACCTTGTTCTGCTATTTTACCTTGGTCCAACACTACGATTTGATCTGCATTTTTTACGGTGCTTAGCCGGTGAGCGATGACCATGACGGTTTTGTTTTTGAAAAAAATGTTGAGTTTATCCATGATGACTTTTTCGTTGTTAGCGTCTAGTGCGCTGGTAGCTTCATCAAAAAATAGGAAATCTGGGTTTTTATAGACGGCTCTAGCGATTAATAAACGTTGTTTTTGTCCGGTGCTGAGTCCTACTCCTTCCATACCTATTTGTGTGTTGTAGGAAAGCGGTAAGGACTCTATATAATCTTTGATATTTGCTACATCAATAGCATGCGCCAGTTTTTTCTTATCGATGAAGTCATCACCTACAGCAATGTTATGTGCAATACTGTCATTAAAAATATAGCCTTCTTGCATCACCACACCGCAGCTTTCTCTCCAGGCACTTTGAGATATGTTTTTTAAGTTGTGTTGTCCTACTTTAATCGTTCCTTCTATAGGATCATAAAATTTAAGCAGCATTTTCATTAAGGTCGTTTTACCGCTGCCGCTTACTCCTACCACCGCGGTAATCTTATTTGCTGGTATGGTTAAATTTAATTCTTCTAAAACCAATTGTTCACTTCCTGTATAACGATAGGATACATCTTCTAAATGAATATCATCATCGGTAGAGTAGTCGCTTATTTTTTGTGTAGGGTCGCTTTCTTCGTCTTCTTTATTGTGGATTTCTCCCAGTCGTTCTAGAGAGATTTTGGCATCTTGCCATTCTTTTATAAAACCTATCAACTGACCTATGGGTGCGTTCAATTGGCCGACTATATAACTAATGGCAAGCATCATACCCAAGGTTATATCTCCAGAAATTACCAAAGTAGCCGACAATACCGTAATAATAATGTTTTTGAGTTCATTTATAAACCCCGAACCTACCGACTGGTATTGTTCCAGTGCAAGTCCTTCCACGGCAACTTTATACAATCTCGCTTGTGTAAATTCCCAATTCCAGCGTTTGCGTTTCTCGGCATTATGTAATTTGATATCCTGCATTCCATTGATGATCTCGATCACTTTACTTTGTTCCTGGCTTACTTGTGCAAAGCGTTTGTAATCCAGGTCTTTTCGCTTTTTTAAGAATATTACGATCCATAAAAAATACAAGACGCTACCCAATGCAAATACGCCAAAAATCCTCAGATCATAATACAGCAGCACGATAGAAAAAATAACCAGATTCACCATAGAGAACAACACATCTAGAGAAGAAGTAGTTAAAATACGCTCTATACGCCTGTGGTCATTGATGCGTTGTAAAATATCTCCAGTAACTCGTGAATCAAAAAAGGCAATAGGCAATTTCATCAACTTGATAAAAAAGTCAGATACCAAAGAGATGTTGATGCGGGTACTTAAATGCAATAAAATCCAACTGCGTATGACTTGGATTACGGTGCGCCCTATAAAAAGAGCCAACTGTGCAAAAAGCACCAAATAAATAAAGGGGACGTCTTGATTTTTAATCCCTATATCCACAATGCTTTGGGTTAAAAACGGAAAAATCAATTGCAATATACTGGCGGCGATCAACCCTAAAACCAGTTGCCATAAATACTTTTTGTATTTAAAAACATAGCGAGAAAGTATGGAAAAACCAAATTCCTTTTTCTCATCGCCAGCATCTTCCTGTTCATACAGCGCAGGAGTAGGTTCTAAAAGCAACGCAATACCTTCTTCAGTTGATGGAGTAGCATCTTTACCGATCCAGTGGTCTAGAAACTCTCTTTGATTATACTTTAAAAGACCATGTGCTGGGTCTGAGATGTGATAAACCGTTGTCAGATCAACCCACTGTCCAGAGCTTGTCGAAGGAGCAGTCAAGATCGATTTACTTGATCTGAAAAACCTTTTTGATTTGGTTACTTTATAAAGGACCACATAGTGATTCTTATTCCAGTGCAAGATGCAGGGCAATGGTGCTTCTTCTAGTCGTTGTACATTGATTTTAACTCCTAGAGAACGCAAACCTATCACCTCAGCAGCATTGCTCACTCCTTGCAGGTTGCTTCCTGTTCTTATGGTCTCAGAAAGCGTTCTTAAACGCTGTAGGTCTATGGACTTCTGGTAATGTCCAGCTATGATTTTAAGACAGGTGGGACCGCAGTCTTTTTGATCCAATTGTCGATAGTGTGGAAATGTTGCCAGAATATATATTTAAGGTAATCTTGTTAAAAATACGAAAGCGATATGACTTGAGTCTACAGATTTAAATTAAGCTCGTGGTAAGTACTTTTTTAATTGGAAAACTGCTGTGCTATAGGATACTCAAAACACATCAATCAAACTCATTAATACCGTATAAAATCTGTTTCATTTTACTACCATTAATCTCAACTGGTTTGTATGCCGTATTGAATTTTTCAATACTAATCGCTATACTTTCTTTTAGCTTTTTATATTCAGCTGGGATTTTTGTGGCACATTGTTGCTCGTTCTCATAGCTATTAAGCATGATTCCAAACTTTTCATAAAACTTACCACCTTGATCTATATGACCGTTATATATGGTAATGAATTGTAGCAAACGATCTATAGGAAACTCTAAATTGATTTGCATTTTATGCGCTCTGTACCGCTGCGATTCGTCTTTTATAGCCTTATCTAACTCATTGAGATACTTTTTTAAATTTTCCCTTACTTCATCCCAATCATCGCTATTTCTACATTCTTTTAAAGGAGTTTTATATTTAATAGGTTTCGTATAATCTACAAATAGTTGCTCTAATTCCTTAATTACATTATCGTTACTTTTTTGAAGAAATGAAGTTTCAAAAAAGATAGTGTTCAAATCATTGTGCATTCTCAACGTAAAATCAAGAATACATTCTACCTCCTTTAGACTAGCTTCTTTTTCTGTTTTGCTTACATTAGAATTGCTAAATAATGAAACAACCGTATGCACTACCGAAGTATAAATATTATTACCTAATATATTAGTCAGGTTAAAGCCTTCTCTTTTATCTTGTTTGCTAGTCATGTCATCCTTCATTTTAACAAACTCAGGATATCGATTAGGATTACTCAAATTATTCATTTCATTAAAGGTAGCCACAGAGGAGAAATGATGATCTAAAGTTAAGGTCTTCTCATAGAGAATTTTAATAATTTGTAATCCCTTTAGATATCTTATTTTACTGATGTCTGACGATTCAGAAAGAGCATTTGTTTTTAGTTCGCTTTGTATATGATCCTTTTCTATTAGAATAGCTACTTTATAGTCTGTAGTGGTATTCTCGTTTTGTAGTGACTTAGAAAGGCTTATCAATCTTTCTTGAAGAATGATGTTTTTTACCTCATAAACACCTTGAATTTCTTCAAGTTGTGAACCTAATTCTTCTAAGAGTATCGTTATCTCTTCATTAGGGTCATTTATATTTGCATAAAGATGAACACTTGCAAACATAATAACCAACAATACGATATGTTTTACAAGCACTGCCATGATTATATAAGTTTAAGAGTAATTATAAATTCTTTTTCTGTTACTGTAACGGGATATGCACCAGTTGCAATTTTGGTGAGTCCTTCTGGAACTTTTAAAGGCATTCTCGTTTCTTCTGGAATCTCTATTTCTTCTTCCATAAGAAAAGTGAACTCTTCTAAGTTAGTTTCTTTGTTGATTTCTTGACCTCCTATTTTTATTTCATCTTCCAACGATATTTGATCTCTATGGATGTAAATAGTTAGAGTCTGGTCTAGGTTAAACACGGCTGTTGTATTAGAGTTTTCTAAGCTTGTATTTGCTTGAAAACTTCAGGCGCCACGATCTCGACAGTCTGCTCCTTGTCTTCCTAGAGTAAGTGTGGCGTCTATAGCCGTATCGCTTATTTCTATTTGGGAATAGGCACTAGTTGCGTGGCATAGCAGGGCTATGAGTGTTAGATTTTTCATGATTTTTGATTTTTAAAAACTCACCATGTTTATTATAATTTTAAATATGGTGAGATATAATATTATTATTACTTTTCTATATCTAACTTATTTTAGATGTGTAGTAAAAAAAGATTGATATAGCAATTAGAATCGAAACTATTACACCTATAATGGTTGTTCTAGTAAGGTCATCCTTTTTGTATTTTTGATATCCTATAAAAAGAGAAATAATTACAATTAAAATCAGTATTAATATTTTTACAACAAAAGAAATACTATCGTTAGTCCGGATTAATGTAAAATATATTCCTACTAATATTAACGGTAATAAATTTGAGATCTTTTTCATTTAATAATGTTTTAATTGATTTAATTATTTAGTACTACTGTACTACTATTTAATACAATCTAGATAGTCGAGATACGCATTGTCATCCGCAGCAGAATGAACAAGATATACAGCTCCATGACATATTAACCCTGCAACTACAGTCATATCAGCAAATCCACAGCCTAAATGAGCAACCACAGCTGTACCTAGGTTAATAGCTAAAGTATTTCTATATCTTCTCCCACAATTATCTCCCATTGTTTGATTCTGCTCTTGCCCTACACCTAATTGTGTTAAAGTATCCTCAAAATAAGGGCTCAAATCCTCCGCTGATAACGATTCAAGTTCATAAACTTGGTAAAGGACATTAAGTCTACCTTGTTGTGTTTTGACAAAACTGGCGTAACCTTTATCATTTGTCTTAAAAGCTTCGTAAAACAATTCTAATTGACCTTCTCCCATCTCCTCTTGGCTTGCCAGTTCATTAACTAGTTCAATGTTGCTGTTTTTATTGAACTCTAGTTGATCTTTAACATAGGAAATAAAAGTCGTATCCTTGCTTAATGCACTAAGCTCTTGAGCACTAGCGTTAGACCCTATAAACATAGTTAGCACTAGAGTCATTACGGAAATTATTTTCTTTAAATTCTTCATTTTAATAAATTTATAAATAAAACACCTACTCTATACGTTTTTCGGCGACCACGACTTTTTAAAGTGTATAAGCTGCACACTCTTCAAAACAGCCTAGTATGTGTATATCAAGTATTTTATTTATATTTACAACGATATAACAACTAACGTTGTTTTGGTTTTTAGCGAAACCTGTGAGAGCCTTTACCTAGTAGAGGCTTTCTCTTTTTGTACTATTTATATTTCTGTGTCACGTTTTTTATTTTTTAATGGTGATTGGATATTCTTTCTAAACTGTTTATCTAAATACTTTTATAAAGATCTTAATTATCAACAGTGTAAATGTATAGGAATATAGAAGTGTTATGCAAATACTACCAGTCTAGATTCATGAATAACGAGTCGGCTTTCAGGAATACCCTGTAGTTTAAAAAAAATCAAATCACTACATATCAGTATATTAACTACTATATATGGTTTCTTAGCTAATTACCTCGTTTTATATAATAAAAGAGCTGAAACTTGGCTCAAAAGCAATATAATCCTTAAACTATGTTAGATCATTAGGTTCTAAAAATCCCTTTTTACCTTTTGACCTCAATAATAAAACACCAACAAAACACTTCGTTTTACAAGCACTGCCATGATTATATAAGTTTAAGAGTAATTATAAATTCTTTTTCTGTTACTGTAACGGGATATGCACCAGTTGCAATTTTGGTGACTCCTTCTGGAACTTTTAAAGCCATTCTCGTTTCTTCTGGAATCTCTATTTCTTCTTCCATAAGAAAAGTGAACTCTTCTAAGTTAGTTTCTTTTTTGATTTCTTGACCTCCTATTTTTATTTCATCTTCAAGAGTTATTTGATCTCTTTTGATGTGAATGGTTAAGGTTTTATCTTTGTTAAAAACAACTTTAGTATTGAACTTTTCTGTAGCTTCATTTGTTTTAAAAGTACAAATACCACCCGGTCTTAGGCAGTCTGTATATTTTCCAAAAGACAGATTTGCATCGATACTACGATCCCTTATTTCTTCTTGAGAATAGGCACTAGTATGTAGGCATAGCAGTGCTATAGTTATTAGGTTTTTCATTTTGTTTAATTGGATTACGTTCCCTAAACTGACATTATACTAGATTTAGAAACTCGTAGACAGATTTGAAATTATAAAAGAACTAACTATGTAGTTATATAATTATAAATTATCACAAAATGGTTTATAAATCAGATAGAGTTATTTTACATAAAATTTTCCTCTATTTTTTCGAACATTTTATTTTCAGTGAAAAAATCTACAGGTATGTATTCTAAATTGTCTCTCTTTAAAATACTTATATAAAATAGGGTTAAAGGCTTTTTTATAGGTTTATAGAAAAATTTTTCCCTGTTAACCAATTCCAAAATGCTATAAACAAACTCGGAACAATACAAGTCCTCATTATCTAAAACCAAATCATGATCAAAATTAATCCTTTCTTTACTTAGAGATAATAATTCGCTAAATAAAAAATCATATTCAGATTGTGTAATGTCGCATTTCCAAATTGAATAATAATGAACATCTTCAATTGCTATGAACTCTTTTAAAGTTTCTGACATTAGCGAAGAATGATTAATTACTCGCTCATTTGACACATGATATATAACAAAATCATCATCATTTTTATAACCTATGCCAATATGCGTTGAGAGCGAATCAGTAATGTTGAAATCTTCTGCTATGAACCCTTGTTTCAAACGTGTAGAGCGCGTAAATAAATATAATTCTTTATTTATATATTCATCGCGACAACTAGATAGAGCGAGAAATGTAATAACAATAGTTAAAAATGTTTTCACAATTTCAGTCTAAGGAATGCTCCTGCATTAATTATAGAGCCAGGTGTAATCTTATTATAAGTTGTAATTATTGATAAGCCATAATTAAATGAACGATGCGTATTGAATACGGTTTGAATTCCCATATCTATACCTAAACCTTGATCATTTTCAACGATATCAGAATTATCATAAATAAGATAAGAGAAACCAAAAATGCTTTCTATTTGAAATTTTTCTGATTTTGCAAAGGAGTAATTAGCTTGAAGTCCATAATTTTGTAGATTGTAATCTAAATCAAAGTCTTCACTTTCCATCCAAGAATTACCAAATTTTATACCTAATTTAAGATCTTTTGTAAAGTGATAACCTAGAATACCTTGAACATTTGTTCCTGAATCTTCTTTAATAAATTGCTGATAAATTGTAACATCAGCAGAAAAGTCATCTTGGGCTGATATAATTTGAACAGATAATAGCATTATGAATAATGCTCCAAAAATATTTAATTTTTTCATGTTATTGATTTTTATTTAATTGTTAAAATAAAGCAAGTGAAACACTTCTGCCTCACTTGCTATATAATACTATTTCTCTTTATCTACAGTTGAAACTAATTGATTAGCTCCAAGACTTGCGGCTGTTCCAGTTGCAACACTAAAAGCTCCGCCTCCTGCAACACCACCAGCTACATCTGCTGCACCAACAATCAACCATCTCAACCAACCTGGCGTTCTTTTAGCTTGACCAGTAGTATCAGCACTATTATAGTTATACCAAAAGCCCGGAGAAAATCTAGCCACAGAAGTTGAACTCAAGATTACTTCTTTGTCTTTTTTATTCAAAGAGTTATTTTTCAACACCGAATTTTCGAATGAAACTATATAACTAGTGACCTCTTCGATAGAAATATTTCCTTTTGTTCCATTTTGAACCATAAAATTAAATAACTCTTGTAATTTAAACTTACCCATTTTTGATATATCTAATCGCTCAACTACACCGCTAAAATTATTTTTAATATCTTTTATTCCGTAATTAAATTGAACCATTGTTAGCCTTCCTCCGTCCAATTCCTTAGCATCACAAAAATCATTTGCCAAAGAAATTGTTTCTTCAACGCTTAGTTTTTTAGAATTATTGATTTTGAGAAATTCAGACACCAAGATATTATGTTTCTTACCAGCAGTGTCAAAAGGATTTTCCGAATTACTATATTTTTGGACTGTTGAATTTCCATTATCACTCCAATCAATATTTAGGTTTTGTGAATTAGCATTAAATACAGTAATTAAGATTAAACAACTAATTATATTCTTTAAATTTTTCATTATTATAAATTTTAAATAAAACACCTACTCTATACGTTTTTCGGCGACCACGACTTTTTAAAGTGTATAAGCTGCACACTCTTCAAAACAGCCTAGTATGTGTATATCAAGTATTTTATTTATATTTACAACGATATAACAACTAACGTTGTTTTGGTTTTTAGCGAAACCTGTGAGAGCCTTTACCTAGTAGAGGCTTTCCCTTTTTGTACTATTTATATTTCTGTGTCACGTTTTTTATTTTTTAATGGTGATTGGATATTCTTTCTAAACTGTTTATCTAAATACTTTTATAAAGACCTTTATTATCAACAGTGTAAATGTATAGGAATATAGAAGTGTTATGCAAATACTACCAGTCTAGATTCATGAATAACGAGTCTGCTTTCAGGAATACCCTGTAGTTTAAAAAAAACCAAATCACTACATATCAGTATATTAACTACTATATATGGTTTCTCAGCTAATTACCTCGTTTTATATAATAAAAGAGCTAAAACTTGGCTCAAAAGCAATATAATCCTTAAACTATGTTAGATCATTAGGTTCTAAAAATCCCTTTTTACCTTTTGACCTCTATAATAAAACACCAACAAAACACTTCGTTTTACAAGCACTGCCATGATTATATAAGTTTAAGAGTGATTATAAATTCTTTTTCTGTTACTGTAACGGGATATGCACCAGTTGCAATTTTGGTGACTCCTTCTGTAACTTTTAAAGCCATTCTCGTTTCTTCTGGAATCTCTATTTCTTCTTCCATAAGAAAAGTGAACTCTTCTAAGTTAGTTTCTTTGTTGATTTCTTGACCTCCTATTTTTATTTCATCTTCAAGAGTTATTTGATCTCTTTTGATGTGAATGGTTAAG
The DNA here is from genome assembly GCF_047636915.1 of Nonlabens sp. Classification (GTDB taxonomy): domain Bacteria; phylum Bacteroidota; class Bacteroidia; order Flavobacteriales; family Flavobacteriaceae; genus Nonlabens. The sequence goes on from NZ_JBLIGN010000050.1 coordinate 20,332, forward strand.
GTTTTATCTTTGTTAAAAACAACTTTAGTATTGAACTTTTCTG
>NZ_JBLIGN010000051.1:0-20323 GCF_047636915.1 Nonlabens sp.
GCAAAGTGCAATAGCTTTTGTGGTTGTGTTAACAGATCAGTTTTGTGTTGTAGGTACAACCATAATAATCGATGACGTTCTAAAGAAAGCGTCGATGGGGAAAGTACATTCTCCCGTACCTTTTCATAACCATAAGGTAAAAAGCTTTTAAAAGTTTTCCCGTCAATAGGATCTTCGTACCTGTCTCCACGATACCACCAGGCGATCAACGGACGTATATAATAACTCGCGCTGATAAGCCAGGGCCTTGGGATGAGGTTGAGGAATAGTTTGAAGAGTTTTTTCATGGGTTACTTTGTCGTTCCGCAATTGTTGCGGAAACTGCTGGTGTTATCGTGATTTTATTCAAAGCGACGTCTTATTCCGACGCCTCCGCTCTGAGATTTCTATCCTTTATTGAACAGTCTGCAAAACAACTTTTAAATGTAACTTTTAATCAGTCCTTCCATCGATAAGGATCTTCTTCTTTAGAAGTGATTCCTAGCACTTCATAGATATAATCAAATGTGCTTAACAATCGAGGCTCGCCATCTACTATAGCGATATTATGCTCAAAATGTGCACTGGGTTTATTGTCTTTGGTAGTAATGGTCCAGCCGTCTTTGTGGTGTCTGATATTTTTAGTTCCTAAATTGATCATGGGTTCTATCGCCACTGTCATCCCTTCTACAAACTTTTTACCACGACCGCGTTTTCCATAATTAGGCATTTGTGGGTCTTCATGCATCACTTTACCCAGTCCGTGACCTACGAGTTCCCGTACCACTCCGTATCCGAAAGATTCACAATACTCTTGTATCGCATGACCTACATCTTCCACACGCTTTCCTACTCTAAATTGTTCGATACCTAGATATAAAGAATTCTTAGTCCGGTCCAGAAGATCGATCGTTTCTTGAGGTACTTCTCCTACTGTAAATGTATAGGCATGATCGCCATAAAACCCGTCTACTATGGCTCCACAATCTATAGAAAGAACATCGCCTTCTTGGATAGCTACCTCTTTAGGGATTCCATGAACTACCTCTTCATTAGGAGAGATAAGCAACGTACTGGGGCAGTCGTACAATCCTTTAAAACCAGGAATGGCACCGTTATCACGTATGTATTGTTCAGCTAGTGTATCTAATCTAAGCGTCGTGACCCCTGGCTTGATTTCTGCAGCAATTATTCCTAAGGTTTTACTTACCATTAACGCCGCACGGCGCATGATCTCAAGCTCTTCTTTATTCTTTGTTACGATCATATTCTATATAAAGCAGCAAAGGTAGTCATTCCATAAAATTTGATTCTATAAAACTGAATGGAAAGAAGGCGCTTGTTCAAATTTACCTCGAATCTGCTGGAATATCCCTCCGTGCTATTTCTGTTTGTCATTGCTCTGCATAGCTAGATAGGTTGTAATTCTCTCGATAAGATTCCTGTTTTTTATTTATAAGTGCGGACTTAAGACAGCACTTATAAATAAGGTATGAGCAGGTTTTAATCATGTTCTTTATTTCAGGTTTTTATAGCTTCTACAAGTATCTTTCAACTTTTACGATCAAACTACACTACCGCTTGCTATGCCACCTTTCTATCTCAGAAATTTGTCTTAGCAAATTATCAGGGAATTAGTAAAGGAGCTTTTGTAAATCTTCTCCCGTTCCATATCGGGATTTGGGAATCGTCGGTCCTGTGCTTTTGTCTGGGTATAACTATTTTCAGGATAAAGAGTGTTTGCGGCTGCGTGGGTACAAGATGGCTTGTAAACCGTGAAAATTTACATTTCAAAAACTATAATCTTTGCACATGGTTAGTTTTAAATTTGTATAGAATCCTTATAGGTAACGAGTAGTTTATATATAAGGAGATCACATAGTGGATTCGGAACAAAATGGAATTGATTTTTTCTTTGAGTTGGCTAGAATCAGACAGCCAATTTTTCAGCATGACAGAATTGAGGCCTATTTTCCCTAAATTCGCCAGATGAAGATCAATTTAAAAGATAAAACTGCTCTCGTTTGTGGAAGCAGTACAGGAATAGGAAGAGAAACTGCAAAACAGTTTGCACAGGCTGGTGCAAGAGTGATTTTACTGGCTCGCAATCCTAATAAATTACAGGAGGTTCTTAATGAATTGGATAAAAGTCATCGAGACGATCATACGTATTTAGTGGCCGATTTCTCTGATTATAAAGAGGTGGACACTGTGGTTTCCGCTTTCGCGAAAGCGAACCTCATACATATCATCATCAACAATACAGGAGGTCCTGCACCAGGATTCTTAATCGATGCCGAAGTGGATGCGTTAGAACAAGCTTTTATCCAACACGTAAAATGCAATCAAGTATTGATCCAAGCTTGTGCGCCAGGAATGAAAGAAGCGGGCTATGGAAGAGTGATTAACGTGATTTCTACCAGTGTAAAAGCACCTATCGAATTTTTAGGAGTTTCTAATGTGATAAGAGGCGCAGTGGCGAGCTGGGCAAAAACTCTAGCAACAGAGCTAGGACCCTTTGGCATCACTGTAAATAACGTATTGCCGGGGTTTACAGCAACCGATAGACTGGATAAAATCATTTCTGGAAAAGCATCAAGAGCTGGACAGAGTGAAGAACAAGCTGCCCAGATCATGAAAAGTCATGTGCCAGCAAGAAGGTTTGCACAGCCAGAAGAAGTAGCAAATGCAATTACTTTTCTAGCTAGTGATAAAGCGGGTTATATCAATGGAATCAATTTGCCAGTAGACGGTGGAAGGACGAAGAGCCTTTAGAAATTGAAGCCGAATTTGAATTTTTATAAAAAGAAGTAAAGTCTCTTCCCTTTGAGGAAATAGCAATTTCACTAGCGTGTTATGGGCATTGTATAAAATTCATTCTACATTAACGGTTTATCTTTATTTTGGTTGTAAGCGCAATAAAAAATCAAGTGACAGGAAGATATTATCGATAAAAAGATACAAGAAAGAACGTTTTGAATTTTAGCTGGAAACAATTTGACTAATACTATGTAGATCAAGATTTTACTTTTCAAGAAATTGATGCAATAAAAAAAAGTGATTCAAGATTATTCCCTAGTGGCAATGCAAGCATTTTTCCTAGAAGATCATAGGGATAACAATTTCCTGGTGAGTTACTTTGGTAAGGAAGAAAAGAAGATTTTTGAGGAAATTGAAAAATCTTTAAAAGTTTCTTTAAAGGAAGAAATGGAGTCACTAGTAGACTCCTATTTTCAAATATTAAAATTAGCGAAGAGTAATTTGTCATAAGGATTTAGATACTTTTCTTAAATTAGCAAAATGAACAAAAAACTACGTATCAACGGTCACTCACATTTACTTCCTTATCCGGAGCAAATTCCAGATTTCATGCGTGAAAAAGGGATCTTTTGGGTAGATCCTGAGCGTAAAAACATGTTGCAAAAAGACTGGTCACGACCGGTGACTGATTCTAGTTTCTTTTTAGATGAAAAGCTGGAATGGATGGATAAATACAAGATTGATCACGCTGTTGTTCTTAATTTGAGCCAGTTGTATGGAAATGGTTTGCGCCTAGAAGAAATGAAACAAGCCTTGCGTTTTCAGAATGACTTTAATGCTGGGGTACAACGTGATCATCCTTCAAAATTCACAAGTGGTTTTGTGGTGCATCCTGGTTATGTGCGGGGAGCATTATGGGAAATGGAGCGTTGTGTAAAAGTTTTGGGAATGAGACTTCTTTGCTTGCCTACACATTATATGGATACCATAGGGCAGTGGCGGTGCATTTTTGATGAAGAAAACGAGGCCATATTTGAGCTCGCTAGTGAATTGAACCTTGCCATAGAAATCCATCCTTATGATGGAGAAAAATTTATAAAATTAAAGAATTCTTCCTGGAGATTTCATTTGATATGGATGCTCGCTCAATGTGCAGATGCCTATCACTTCATGACTTTAAACGGATATGCCTTTAAATATCCTGGTATGCGTGTTTGTTTTGCTCATGGTGGACAACTCGCACAAATGAATCTGGGACGTAGGATCCAAGGTTTTGACGGAAGACCGGATTTATTTGAAGGGAAAACACATCCTCGAAAGTCGGTTGGTCATTCTAATATTTTCTTTGATACACTGGTCCATGATACCGGCTCTTTGAAGCTTCTCGTTGAAAATCAAGGGGTAAAACAAGTTTTGGTAGGTCTTGATGATCCCTATCCGCTGGGAGAGATGGATAGTGAAAAACAGAGCAGTTACCCTGGGAAAATTATTGATCTCGCTATGGAACGGGATATTATTACTTCAGACCAGGCAGACGGCATGTGGGACGAGCATGTGGTGCGATGGCTTTTTGGAAGCGATGAGGTGGCTAAGAAAGCTTTTTATAAGCGGGTAAGATCGCAATAGATCTTTAGTAGTCGCTCATTATTCTATTTGTATACCGTATCAAGTGCAGCATAAACTTCTGATTTTTAAAAAAAACAGAAAGCGAAACTCTTAAAATAATTTACGAGATTAAGAGATATTTTTAATTCAAAGAATTTTAAAATCCTATTTTTGCAAAATAACTAACAATACATGGATTACGCAGAGAATATATTAGGTACTATAGGGAACACACCACTTGTTAAGATGAACAAATTGGTAGAAGATATTCCAGCGTTAGTGCTTGCCAAATATGAAACTTTTAATCCTGGTAACTCTGTAAAAGATAGAATGGGGTTGAAGATGATTGAAGATGCTGAGGCAAATGGTATATTAAAACCAGGTGCAACAATTATAGAAGGAACCAGTGGTAATACAGGAATGGGACTTGCTCTTGCCGCTATCATCAAGGGCTATAAACTAATTTGTGTATTGAGCGATAAGCAGTCTAATGAAAAGATGGATATTCTTAGAGCCGTGGGTGCTGAAGTTTATGTATGTCCCACAGATGTGGCTCCAGATGATCCACTGTCTTACTATTCTACAAGTAAAAGGTTGAGTGAGGAGATTCCTAACTCTTGGTATGTAAATCAATACGATAATCCGTCTAATTGTACAGCCCATTATGAAAGTACTGGTCCAGAAATATGGAGACAGACAGACGGTAAGATTACGCATTTTGTCGTAGGTGTAGGAACCGGAGGGACTATTTCTGGTGTAGGATCGTATTTAAAATTACAAAATCCTGATATCAAGATATGGGGAATTGACACCTATGGTTCTGTATTTAAAAAATACCACGAGACAGGCATTTTTGATGAGAACGAAATCCATTCTTATGTAACAGAAGGAATAGGAGAGGATATTTTACCACTTAATGTACGTTTTGAAATCATTGATGGTTTTACCAAAGTAACCGATAAAGATGCTGCGGTTTATACGCGTAGATTGGCAAAAGAAGAAGGGATGTTCTTAGGCAACAGTGCTGGAGCAGCTATAAAAGGATTGAAACAAATCCACGAAGAAGTAGGTTTTACAAAAGACGATGTAGTGGTGATTCTATACCACGATCATGGAAGTCGCTACGTAGGTAAGTTTTTTAATGACGACTGGATGCGTTCCAAAGGTTGGTTAAAAGAAGACGGTACCTATCATCCAGATGATAAATAAGTAATGAGTCGCTTGAAAGGGATTTTACTCATACCGTAGTATAATATTTGATTGTTCAAAAAAAACCTCCATAGCGATAAGCTATGGAGGTTTTTTTCATCTTTCCATTTATCAGGAATCAATACGAGATGGAAATTACTCAAAAAGAACATTCAGAAACCAACATATGCAAAGTGTCTGTCTTGTTATGCTGATTCAGGCGATATTGGAATTTCTTTATTTTTATTTCTATCTTTAAAGCATGCGAGAAGATTTTATCCATTATCTCTGGAAATTTAAAAAGCTGAGTGGTCAGGAATTAAAGACTACTGAGAGGAAAGAGATTTTGATCAAATCGCTAGGAACACATAACTTTTTTTCTGGTCCAGACTTCTTCAACGGTCGGGTAGAAATTGATGGTCAAGACTGGGCAGGAAATGTTGAGATGCATGTCAAGGCAAGTGACTGGTACCTGCACGGACACGATGAAGATCCTGCTTATGATAACGTGATTCTGCATGTGGTATGGATGCATGATGCAGAGATTACCCGAAGAGATGGTATCAATATTCCTGTATTAGACGTGTCTCAATACGTAGATCCAGATTTGGTACAATCCTATATAAAACTATTTGCAGTGAAGAACGACCAATTCATCAACTGTGAAAGTCAGTTTTCAAGTATAGATTCTTTTAAGCGAGATCAGTGGCTGGAAAAGCTGTTTTTTGAAAGATTAGAGGTTAAATCGGACCGTATAAAACACCTGTTAGAGCAAAACAATAATGATTGGGAAGCCGCTTTTTTCCACTTATTAGCAAGGAGTTTCGGTACAAAAACAAATGCTGATGCTTTTGAACAACTCGCTAGCAGCATGGAGCAGTCTGTGGTGCGCAAACTGGCTAAAGACGCTTTTCAATTAGAAGCCACTTTGCTAGGTCAGGCAGGATTACTTGATGTGACGAAAAAAGACAGCTATTATAAAGAGCTGTTTGATGAATACGCTTTCGCGAAAGCAAAACACCAACTACAAGCTTCCTTAACACCCATGAAATTCTTTAGATTGAGGCCAGCAAATTATCCTACTGTACGTATTTCTCAGCTTGCTAGGCTGTATCAAAATAATCCAATGCTTTTTGGAGAGGTCTTACTGGCAAAATCTAGAACAGATATTCACCAATTATTTGAGGTAAAAGCGGCAAAATATTGGAGTACACATCATGTATTTGATAAGGAAACAGAAGAGAGAGAAAAAATGCTTACTTCTGATTTCATAGACTTACTGATAATCAACTGTATTGTGCCTATAAAATTTATGCATGCGAGATTTATGGGGAATGATAAAATGGAAGAATTACTGGATTTGATGTATGAGCTTAAGCCAGAAAAGAATACAATAATAACAGGTTTTAAGAAGCTCCTTAAGGTGGAAAATGCTTTGCAAACTCAATCTTTATTGCAGTTAAAGACCAATTACTGTGATGTGAATAAATGTTTAAGTTGTGACATAGGTGTATCTTTACTGAGAAAATAATTATTGTTTTAGATTATGAAAAAAATATACCTATTTTTTTTAATTATTGTATTTTTTGTATCATGTTCTTCAGATGATAGTTGCGTTGGAGGGTCTACTATTAATATTGGTGATATATCTAATGAATTTTCTCGAGATCGTTTTGTGGAAGTCTATAGTGATAATGCATATAAAGTTTACTTTCCATTATGGCTTAGTCCAAATGGGGATGGTATTAATGACTTCTTTTCTTTTTACATTAAAGATACTTCTAATAACATTTATTTTGGAAGTGCAACATTTGGTATAAGAGATCCTTTTGATGAGAACGCAACAGATAACCCTACTGGTTTTATTTCTAATGCAACATTAAATGTGTCTAATACTTGTCAAGACCTTTACCAAACGAGTAATATAAACGAATTAGGTTGGATTTTAGATTTTCAGTTAGAAACAGAAAAAGGAGCGTATCAAATTGATTTAGACCTAGAAATGATCAACGGTTCAGTGATAAGTATTAGAGAAAAAGTAGATGTAGTTTACCCTACTCGTTAAATACATATGTTTTACTTAAATTTACATCATGGAAGCAGTTACATATTTGCGCACTATAATGGAGAAGTATGGCTTTTACGTATCCACGCGTGTCGCAGAGAAATTAGGAATTAAAGCCCGCAGTGTGCGTATTACTTTTATCTATTTCACCTTTGCTACGTTAGGAGCTGGTTTTGCAGTGTATTTAATAATGGCGTTTTGGATCAAGATCAAAGATCTTGTCTACACAAAGCGCAGTTCTGTTTTTGACCTTTAAGGTAATTATCTGTGAGTAGTAAACTTAGAATATCTGTTACTTTATTATTTTTCGTAGTTGTTGTAGGTGTGCTCGGTTTTAAAATATACATGGGTTTGTCGTGGGTAGATGCACTATACATGACGGTAATTACCATTACAACAGTAGGTTACAGAGAAATAACGGAGCCTTCTGAAGTGGCTAAATTATTTACAGTTTTCTTTATTCTCATTAGTGTTATTGTTGTAGGATTTGCCGTTTCGGCAATTACAGAATATTTATTATCTAGTAATAGCCTTGCAAATATCAGGATGAACAGAAAATTAAAACATTTAAAATCTATGAAAAATCATATTATCATTTGTGGATATGGTCGCAATGGTAGACAAGCAGTACAAAGATTACAGAACTATAACAGAGCCTTCATTATTATTGAAAAAGATCAACAGGTTATAGATGATGCGCTTTTGGATAAAGAAAACTTCTATAGAGGGAATGCAAATGAAGATGAGGTATTAATAACTGCAGGTATAGAGAGAGCCTCAACGCTTATAACAGCTTTGCCAGAAGATGCTGACAATCTATTTATTGTTCTTAGTGCTAGACAGCTCCATAAAGATTTAAAAATTATATCGCGAGCAAGTGAGGAAAGTTCGTATAAGAAATTAAAGCTTGCCGGGGCAGACAACGTTATTCTTCCAGATACGATTGGAGGACAGCATATGGCTTCACTAGTCGTTAGTCCTGATTTAATTGAGTTTTGGGATAACCTGAGTTACGGAGGTAGTGAAGGAGTGAATTTAGAACAAATCTCTTTTGAACAAATGTTTGATAAACAAAGAAATTGCACGATAATAGATTTAAATTTAAGACAGGAAACGGGTTGTACTATAATTGGTTACAAAGCTCCTGATGGCAATTATACAGTAAATCCAGATCCAAAATTACAACTGGTACCAGGTTCAAAAATAATCGTTGTAGGAAATTCACAGCAAATTGCAAAACTTCAAAAAGTTTATCAAATAAGTAACAAAGTAACACAAACATAGTAGACTTAAAACTTTCAAAAAGCGAGATTTTTGTGCATCTTGCTGCCTTAATAAAAAAATTAAATAATTTTGATTAAAAATCTAAATACCGCTTATTTGTCATTGATGGCTATAATGCTGTCAACAGCTGTTTTTTCGCAAGAGCAAAAAGATGAAAAAGGAATTGATGAAAGAATAGACGAGGCCTTTGGTTGGGCGACTGGCGATTATGTGGATGCTGTGTTTTATCAAATACCATTCGGTTCGGTTGAAGATGACTTAATAATTGAATTAGACGTGCTGGCCCGACTGACCACGGAAATGGATGATCCTAAGGCGCTTCCTAGGTACGACTCTGCTGACGGTATTAAATATACACTAATTCAGGACACCCTCAATGTGAGTAGTATATCTTTAACGGGAGATCAAATTGCAGACGAATTAATATTCAAAAATGAGAATTCGATTTTTATTATAGATGGTGGAGTTTTCAAAATAGCTGCGGCAGATATAAGTCCAGGTTCCAGTGTTGAGGTCACTGCTTATGCTCCATTTACAAGAATTTACTGGGTTCTTTTTCCATTGATTTTAGGAGCATTATTCTTTACGATCTATTTTAAGTTTATCAACTTCACTGGCATGTGGAGGTCTATTCAAGTGGTTCGTGGCAAGTATGAGGACATTGAGGAATTTGGTGCAGAGATGCTCTACGGTAAGGATGGTATTGCTAACGGCGTTGATATAAATAAAGTGGATGACCTAGAATCCCACGTTGATAAAATCAGCGATGAGACAAAGGTTGACGGTGATATTAAAGATACCATCAGGGAAGAAACTACAGATGGTGAAGTAAGTCACTTCCAGGCGTTGACCGCTTCACTTTCAGCAACAGTTGGGCTGGGTAATATTGCAGGAGTAGCTATCGCAGTTTCCATAGGTGGTGCTGGAGCTACATTCTGGATGATTGTTGCGGGTTTCTTAGGAATGGCTTCTAAATTTGTAGAATGTACGTTAGGTGTGAAGTACCGTGATGTAGGTCCTGATGGAACTATTTATGGTGGTCCTATGTATTACTTGACTAAAGGTCTTAAATCTATGGGGCTGGAAGGATTAGGAAAAGTTCTTGCTGTTCTGTTTGCCATCATGTGTATAGGTGGATCTTTCGGTGGTGGAAACATGTTCCAAGCAAACCAGGCGACTCAAATGGTAGTGAATATTACTGGAGGTGCAGATTCCTTTTTGTACGGTTATCGTTGGGTATTCGGATTATTGATGGCCATTTTTGTGGGAATTGTAATTATTGGTGGTATTAAGTCCATTGCTAAGGTGACTGATAAGATTGTTCCCTTCATGGTAATAATTTATGTGGGTGCTTCATTATGGGTGCTTTTTATGCGATTTGATATGATAGGTGATGCTTTTACCCAGATTATTGATGGAGCTTTTAGTCCAAGTGGAATTGCTGGTGGTGCGATAGGAGTATTAGTGCAAGGTTTTAGACGAGCCGCATTTTCAAATGAGGCAGGTGTAGGATCTGCATCTATAGCACACGCAGCAGTGCGAACTAAATATCCAGCTAGTGAAGGGCTGGTCGCTCTTTTAGGACCGTTTATAGATACTGTAATTGTTTGTACAATGACTGCCGTCGTATTAATTATTACCGGTAATGTTGATCCAGAGAACGCAAATCTAGCAGATGCAGATGCCATTTTATTGACATCTGATGCGTTTGCATCTGTTATTAGCTGGTTTCCATACGTGTTGACTCTAGCAGTAGTTTTATTTGCATTCTCGACGATGATTTCTTGGTCTTATTACGGTTACCAAGCTTGGGCATACCTTTTCGGTAGAACAACGAGAACAGAATATTCGTACAAAATTTTATTCTGTATTTTCGTGGTCATAGGATCTGCTGCAAGTTTAGGAAACGTGATAGGGTTCTCTGATGCAATGATTTTTTCAATGATGGTCCCTAACATGATAGGGATTGTTCTTCTTGCTCCAGAGGTTAAGAAAGAGCTGACCAGATATATGACAGCAATCAAGTTGAAGCGAGAAGCTATCGAATAATTTTATTCTTATGAAAAATTTTAAATCCCTCTTTTTGTTTGATAGAAAACAACAAAGAGGGATTTTTGTATTAATCATACTTTTATTGATAGTGCTTGCAGGATTCTTTTACAGCCAACAATTGCCTAAAAAAGTTCTATTTATAGAAGACAGCTCTGTTTATCAGCATAAAGTAGATTCTCTTGTAGCGGTCCAACAGAGTAGAAGAGATACTATCTACCCCTTCAATCCCAATTATATAACAGATTACAGAGGTTATAAACTTGGTTTAAGTGTGGAAGAGATCGATCGGTTACACCGCTATCGAGAAAGCGGAAAATGGGTAAACTCAAAGAAAGATTTTCAACAAGTAACACAGGTTAGTGGTCAGTGGCTAGACAGTATAGCTCCCTACTTCAAATTTCCAGATTGGGTTACAAATTCTGATAAAAAGAATAACAAATCTTTCGTGCCTTTTAAAGACCGTAAAATAGTTATTAAAGATATTAACGGCGCGACTCAAGAGGAGCTCAAAAAGGTATATGGTATTGGTCCAGCACTTTCTGGAAGAATTATAAAAGAAAGAGAGCGGCTTAAGAGTTTTATAGACATCTCTCAGGTAGGCGATATTTACGGGCTTACCGATTCTACTATGATCCAGTTGAAAAAACATTTTTTTGTTTCAGCGCCTTTAGCATTCCATAAAATAGCTCTGAATACCGCCACCGAGGAAGAGTTGTTATCTATTCCATATTTTGACGACTATCTAGTAGAAAAACTTGTGGAGCAGCGAATTTTAAGAGATGGATTTAAGAGCTGGGATAAAGTCATGTTAACATCTAGGTTTCCGCAAGAAAAATTAGCTTTAATTCAACTATATTTGACATTAAATTAAAAAATTCAGTGTTTACTAAGAATATCGCATCTAGAATTCTGTTTTAGATGTTTTTCTATAATTTTATTGTAATAACCATATGTATTCAAAATATTTTACTGAGGAGCATGAAGCCTTCAGACAGAGTTTTCGAGATTTTCTTAATAAAGAAGCGGTTCCTCATATTGAAAGATGGGAAGAAACAGGTCATATAGATCGCGAGATTTTTCAAAAAATGGGAGAGATGGGGTATTTTGGTCTTTACTATCCAGAAGAGTATGGTGGTTTAGATCTTGACTTCTTCTATACGGTTATTTTTCTAGAGGAAATGCAACGTGTCAATTCAGGAGGTTTTGCTGCTGCCATGTGGGTACAAGCATTTCTAGGAGCGCAGCATTTACTAAAAGAAGGAGATGATCGCATCAAACAAGAATACCTTGTCCCTACACTAACAGGAGAGAAGATAGGTTGCCTAGGTATCACAGAGCCATTTGGCGGTAGTGATGTGGCAGGAATGAGAACGACAGCTGTTAAGGATGGGGATCATTATATTATTAACGGTTCAAAAACTTTCATTACAAATGGCGTATACAGTGATTATTTAGTGATTGCTGCAAAAACGGATATAGACGCAAAAGGAAGAGGGATCTCGATTTTTGTAATGGATCGTGAAACACCAGGGATAAGTGCTACTAAGTTAAATAAATTAGGATGGAGAGCCAGTGACACTGCTGAAATAGGATTTGATAATGTGCGCATTCCTGCCCAGAACTTGATGGGAGAAGAAGGAAAAGGTTTTCCTTATATCATGCAACATTTTGCTTTAGAGCGTCTCATTATGGGTATCAATTCTCATGCACGAGCAGAGTATGCGCTGGAGTATACTATTGGTTATATGAAGGAACGTACGGCATTCGGAAAGTCATTAGATACCTATCAAGCATTGCGACATAACTTAGCAGATATGTTGAGCGAGGTAGAAATGGCAAAATGCTTTAACTATGCCATTGCAGAAGAATTAGACAAAGGTCTGTATCCAGTAAAGGAAGCCAGTATGTCTAAGTTACTCTCTACAAAAATCGCTGATGAGGTTATTTATAAATGTCTTCAGTATCTAGGAGGTTATGGCTATATAGAAGAATACCCACTTGCTAGAATGTCACGTGATAGCCGTTTAGGCCCCATAGGTGGAGGTACAAGTGAGATCATGCGGGAGATCATTGCAAAAATGATTTTGGATGGTAAAGATTATAAACTTGCTGCAAAGTAGGTGAGTATTCCGCTTTCGCGAAAGAGAAAAAGCAATAAGTATCAAAATTGTATAATTGTCTTTGATTTTAAAAAATAATATGTATTTTTGCCTCTACAAAGAAAGGAGGTGATGACACTATGTTAATAATACCAGTAAAAGACGGAGAAAATATCGACAGAGCCCTGAAACGTTTCAAAAGAAAATTTGATCGTACAGGAAAAATGCGTGAGTTACGCAGAAGACAACAGTTTACTAAACCATCTGTTGCAAATCGTGCTCAAAACATTAAAGCTTCTTATATCCAAGGGCTTCGTGATGCCGAAAACCTATAAGGAATCTTTCCTTTAAAATAGTATACCGCTTGTTGTAAATGAATACATTTACAACAAGCGGTTTTTTTATGGAGCTCACCTCGTACATAGAATATCTTGAGCTGGAGAAAAATTATTCTTCTCATACTGTATTGGCTTATAATAAAGATTTAAACCAATTCATTTCATTTATAAGGGAGGAAGGAGTCTTTCAAATAAAAGAAGTAAACTATGGCTTGATAAGAGGATGGGTGACCACGCTGTTAGAGGACGGTGCCTCTACGTATACAGTGAATAGAAAAATGTCTTCCTTAAAGTCTTATTTTAAATTTCTATTGAAAATAGGCGCAATAACGACCAGTCCAGCAGTCTCCTATAAAAACCTCAAAGTTTCTAAAAAAGTTCAAGTACCATTCTCCGTGGAGGAGGTGGCTCAATTGCTAAATTTTCCTTACGACACCACCAATTTTGTTCAATCACGAGATCTTTTGATGATAGAGCTATTTTATGCTACTGGTATTCGAAGAGAGGAGTTGATTAATATCAAACTTAAGGATGTTAACATAGCAGGTGACGTGGTTAAGGTGTTGGGTAAACGAAATAAAGAACGGCTTGTGCCGTTGGTCTATTCTATAAAAATTCATCTAGAAGAGTATATGGTATTAAGGCAGGCAGTAGCCCAGCCGTTGACTCCAGAATTATTTATCACGTCCAATGGAGTTAAAATATATCCTAGCCTTGTTTATCGTGTGATAAAATCATATTTTAGTAAGGTTTCTTTAAAAGTAAAAATTAGCCCACACGTGCTGAGGCATACATTTGCCACTCATTTATTGGATCGTGGTGCAGATTTAAATGCTGTAAAGGAATTGTTAGGACATGCCAGTTTATCATCAACTCAAATTTATACCCATTCTAGTATGGCTACTTTGAAGGGTGTTTACGGTAATTCCCATCCCAGGTCAAAAAAATAATCAATCTAAAACTATTTATTATGAAGGTAAATATACAAGCAGTAAATTTTGATGCAGATGCTAAGCTTATTGATTTCACACAAAACAAAATCGAGAAGTTAGAACATTTTTACAATAAGATTATTAATGTTGATGTTTATCTGAAAGTGCAAAAAACATCAGCACCTGGGAATAAAATAGCAGAGATAAGGGTTTTCGTACCAGGGGATGATATGGTTGTTAAAAAGACATGTAAGACATTTGAACAATCTATAGATGAGTGTGCTTCATCATTGGAGCGTCAATTGACGAAACGAAAAGAAAAGTTAGCCACGCACTAAAAATAAATAAAAAAACTATTTGGTCAATTAAAAAATAGGCTTACATTTGCAGTCCGTTAGAAATAGCGGGCTTTTTTAACGAGCTAAAAAAGCAGTAATTGCCGATGTAGCTCAGCTGGCTAGAGCAGCTGATTTGTAATCAGCAGGTCGTGGGTTCGAGTCCCTCCATCGGCTCTTTTAAATACTAAGTCCTTACCGACTTAATGGGGAGATACTCAAGCGGCCAACGAGGACGGACTGTAACTCCGTTGGGAAACCTTCGCAGGTTCGAATCCTGCTCTCCCCACGATTTATGTCTTAAAAGGACAAATAGATAAGTAGTACCTTTTAGTTGTAAAAAACTAATAAAAGCGAGAGTAGCTCAGTTGGTAGAGCGTCAGCCTTCCAAGCTGAATGTCGCCAGTTCGAACCTGGTCTCTCGCTCTAAATTAAACTCCCTTTTTATGGAGTTTATTGCTGAGTTTTCCATTCCTAAGAACGGAAGTTTTGCCGGTGTAGCTCAGGGGTAGAGCGTTTCCTTGGTAAGGAAGAGGTCACGAGTTCAAATCTCGTCATTGGCTCAGGAAGATAAAACAGGTCTCCGTAGGGACCAGTACTAGTATAGACTGATTTGGTTTTAGCTCCGTATCTGTCTCTTTTAAATTGAACACTAATATAAACTAAGATTATAAGTTATGGCTAAAGAAACGTACGATCGTTCGAAACCCCACCTTAACGTAGGAACTATTGGTCACGTTGACCACGGTAAAACTACCCTTACTGCTGCAATTACTAAAGTACTTGCCGATGCTGGTTTCTCTAAAGCGGTAAATTTTGACCAAATTGACAACGCTCCTGAAGAAAAAGAGCGTGGTATTACTATCAACTCTTCTCATGTTGAGTATGAAACTGCAAATAGACACTACGCACACGTAGATTGTCCTGGCCACGCCGATTATGTAAAGAACATGGTTACTGGTGCTGCTCAAATGGATGGTGCTATTCTGGTAGTTGCTGCAACTGACGGTCCTATGCCACAAACTCGTGAGCACATTCTTCTTGGTCGTCAAGTAGGTATTCCTCGCATCGTTGTATTCCTTAATAAAGTGGATATGGTTGATGATGAAGAGCTTCTTGAATTAGTAGATATGGAAGTACGTGAATTGTTAAGCTTTTATGAATATGATGGTGACAATGGTCCCGTTATTAATGGATCTGCACTTGGTGCACTTAATGGTGAGCAAAAGTGGGTAGATACTGTTCTTGAGTTAATGGCAGCGGTAGATTCCTGGATTGAAGAGCCTATCCGTGATATGGATAAGCCTTTCTTAATGCCTATTGAAGATGTATTTTCTATAACTGGTCGTGGTACTGTTGCAACTGGTCGTATTGAGACTGGTGTTGGTAACACTGGAGATCCTGTTGAGATAATTGGTATGGGTGCTGAAAAGTTAACTTCTACTATTACGGGTATTGAAATGTTCCGTCAGATTCTGAACAGAGGTGAGGCTGGTGATAATGCTGGAATTTTGTTAAGAGGTATTGAGAAGTCACAGATTTCTCGCGGAATGGTTATTACGAAGCCAGGGTCTGTAACTCCACATGCTAAGTTTAAAGCTGAAGTGTATATCTTGAAGAAAGAGGAAGGTGGACGTCACACTCCATTTCATAACAATTACCGTCCTCAGTTTTATGTTCGTACTACTGATGTAACTGGAAACATAGTACTTCCTGATGGTGTTGAAATGGTAATGCCTGGTGATAACCTTACTATTACAGTTGATTTAATCCAAGCTATCGCATTAAATTTAGGCCTTCGTTTTGCTATTCGTGAGGGAGGTAGAACTGTTGGTGCAGGTCAAGTTACTGAGATATTAGATTAATTTCTAATTCAATATATTAAGTATCCTGTTTATTATAGACAGGATACTTTCCCTATATATAGGGAAGGCAACAAATATTTGTAATGAATATTTTTGCGGGTTTAGCTCAGTTGGTAGAGCACTGGTCTCCAAAACCAGGTGTCGTGAGTTCGAATCTCTCAGCCCGTGCATTTTAAACATAGTTTTCTTTAGGTAGTGCTTGTTTGGCAGCTGTTTAGAGTTTTCTTCTAGAATAATATTTTTATGAGTTTGATAACATACGTAAAGGAATCTTATAATGAGTTGACAAACCATGTCACCTGGCCTACATGGGAGGAGACGCAAAAGTTAACTGTCACAGTAGCGGTGTTTTCCATAATTTTTGCTCTGATTGTTGCAGGTATTGATTATGTCTTTAGCAATGCGATAGAAAATTATTTTAATTGGATCAAGCCTTAATCATTATTTGATATGTCAGAAGAGAAGGATTTAATGAAGTGGTATGTGGTGCGTTCGGTAAGCGGTCAAGAAAATAAAATTAAGGATTATATTGAGTCTGAAATAGCACATCATAATTTAGGAGATTATTTGAAGCAAATTTTGGTTCCGACTGAAAAAGTGGTTCAAATTAGAGATGGTAAAAAGTATAATAAGGAACGTGTTTATTTTCCAGGTTATATTATGGTCCAAGCTAGGTTAGAGGGAGAGGTTCCTCATATAATTAAATCAGTAAACGGTGTTATAGGTTTCCTAGGGGAGACCAAAGGTGGTGAGCCTGTTCCCTTGAGAAGAACCGAAGTCAATAGGATGTTAGGTAAAGTAGATGAACTTGCTGAGCAAACTGACAACATTGCGATACCATTTAAAAGTGGAGAAACAGTTAAAGTAGTTGATGGGCCATTTAATGGTTTTAATGGTACTATTGAAAAAGTAAATGAAGAAAAGCGTAAGCTAGAAGTTATGGTCAAAATATTCGGTCGTAAAACTCCATTGGAGCTTAGTTATATGCAAGTTGAAAAAGTATAAATGTTACAGTTTATAAATGATATATAAGGCTTCCACTTTATTATCATTAAATAATTGAAATTAATTAGAAATGGCTAAAGAAGTATCTAAGGTTGTAAAACTACAGGTTAAGGGTGGTGCAGCAAATCCATCTCCTCCAGTTGGACCCGCGCTTGGTGCGGCTGGTGTGAATATCATGGAGTTCTGTAAGCAGTTTAATGCGAGAACTCAGGATAAGGCGGGTAAAGTTTTACCTGTTGCTATTACTGTATATAAGGATAAATCCTTTGATTTTGTAATAAAAACACCACCAGCAGCAGTACAAATCCTTGAAGCATTAAAGCTGAAAGGCGGTAGTGGAGAACCTAACCGTAAAAAAGTTGGAACTATTTCCTGGGATCAAATTCGTTTGATTGCAGAGGATAAGATGCCAGACCTCAATGCATTTACAGTTGATAGCGCCATGAGAATGGTTGCTGGTACTGCTAGATCAATGGGTGTGAACGTTAAAGGTGGAAACTCACCTGCTTAAAACTGTTAACAATGGCAAAAATAACAAAAAATCAAAAAGATAGTTTAGCAAAAATTGATAAGTCTCAGACTTATTCTGTTGCTGATGCATCCAAATTAGTAAAAGAAATAACTACTACTAAATTCGACGCTTCAGTAGATCTTGCTATCAGATTAAATGTAGACCCACGAAAAGCTAATCAAATGGTTAGAGGGGTGGTTACCTTACCACACGGTACAGGTAAAGATGTAAAAGTACTTGCTTTAGTTACTCCAGACAAAGAAGCGGAGGCTCTTGAAGCTGGTGCCGACTTTGTAGGTCTTGACGAGTACCTTGATAAAATCAAGGGTGGTTGGACTGACGTGGATGTAATTATCACCATGCCTAGTGTAATGGGAAAATTAGGGCCATTAGGTCGTGTATTAGGTCCTAGAGGTTTAATGCCTAATCCTAAAACCGGCACGGTTACGATGGATGTGGCAAAAGCAATTTCGGAAGTTAAGGCCGGTAAAATCGATTTTAAGGTTGATAAAACTGGAATCATACATGCGGCTGTTGGAAAGGCATCTTTTGATGCTGAGAAAATTGCAGGAAACGCAAGAGAATTAATTAATACATTAGTTAAACTAAAACCTACAACGTCTAAGGGTATTTATATTACTAGCATATTCATGTCAAGTACTATGAGTCCTAGTATTGAGATAGACGCTAAACGTTTTGCAGACGACTAAAAATCTAGACCATGACAAGAGAACAAAAAGCAAATGTTATCCAGGATTTGACTGCTACGTTAGGTGATAACTCCACTATTTATTTAGCAGATATATCTGGTTTAAATGCATTAGAAACGACAAATTTACGTAGGGCTTGTTTTAAAGCAAATGTAAGTATGGCTGTGGTGAAGAATACTCTTCTCGCTAAGGCTATGGAAGCTTCTGATAAGGATTTTGGAGAGTTGCCGGAACTGTTAAAAGGCAATACTTCAATCATGTTAGCGGAAATAGCGAATGCACCAGCTAAGGTTATTGAAAACTTCAGAAAGAAGTCAGCCAAGCCCGTGCTTAAAGGAGCTTATATCGCGGAAGCTATATATGTAGGTGATGATATGATCAGTACCTTGAGCAATATCAAATCTAAGGAAGAAATGATCGGTGATATCATCGGTTTACTTCAGAGTCCTGCTAAAAATGTTATATCAGCACTTCAGTCAGGTGGTGGTAAACTTGCAGGAATTCTTAAAACTCTATCAGAACGATAGAAATCAAATTAGTACGCAATTAATTATTTATAAATTTTATTAAAACGATAGAAAAATGGCAGATTTAAAAGATTTCGCTGAGCAGTTAGTTAACCTAACTGTTAAGGAAGTAAACGAACTAGCAGATATCCTTAAGGATGAGTATGGTATTGAACCAGCAGCAGCGGCAGTTGCAATGGTAGGTCCTGGTCAAAATGAGGAAGCTGCTGAAGAGCAAACAGAATTTGATGTAATCCTAAAAGCTCCAGGTGGTGCAAAACTAGCAGTTGTAAAACTGGTTAAGGAATTAACTGGTGCAGGATTGAAGGATGCTAAGGAATTAGTAGATAATGCACCATCTCCAATTAAGGAAGGTGTATCTAAAGATGAGGCTGAGGCTCTTAAGGCGCAGTTAGAGGCTGCTGGAGCAGAGGTAGAGTTGAAGTAATTCTTCTCACCAAAACATTATCGGTTTAGACCTGTGAGCGATGCTCGCAGGCCTAGACCATTTTGCGTATAAAGATGAGACGTCGTCGATAACGCTTTTTTTAATCATTTAATACCGTGCATTGATGCTAGCAACAAACACAGAGAGAATTAATTTTTCAACGGTAACTAATAAGGCAGAATACCCTGACCTGCTGGATATCCAAATTAAATCCTTTCAGGACTTTTTTCAGTTAGAGACTAAATCTGACAAAAGAGAAGTAGAAGGTTTGTATAATACCTTCATGGAGAATTTTCCAATTACTGATACCCGTAATCAGTTCGTTTTGGAATTTCTTGATTACTTTGTAGATCCACCGCGTTATTCTATTCAAGAATGTATAGAGCGTGGACTTACTTATAGCGTGCCACTTAAATCACGTTTAAAATTATATTGTACTGATCCAGAACACGAGGATTTTGAAACAATTGTTCAGGATGTATATTTAGGAACTATTCCGTACATGACACCATCAGGTACTTTTTGTATCAACGGTGCAGAACGTGTTGTTGTTTCTCAATTGCACAGATCCCCTGGTGTATTTTTTGGTCAGTCTTTTCATGCAAATGGAACTAAATTATATTCTGCCCGTGTTATCCCTT
>NZ_JBLIGN010000052.1:0-20049 GCF_047636915.1 Nonlabens sp.
TTCTCTAGAAATCCCTTCCTTTTTAAGTTCTGGTGATAAGGTAACATCAAGTGCAACGGTAATACCTGATTGGTTTGCTACTAGCCATCCTTCTATGTCCGAAGACGTAATCTCTACATCTTCAAGTATTAAATTAAAGGCATTTCCATTTACTTCAACTTCTTTTTCACCAGTTTTTTCTAACAAAACGATATCTTCTTGTTGAAAACTTTTAATAATGCCTGCGATCTGTCCCATATCCTTGCCAAAACGTGGGCCTAGCACTTTGAAGTTAGGTTTAATTTCTTTTACTAGAATACCACTCGCATCATCGATCAACTCAATTTCTTTGACATTTACTTCACTTTTCACTAAATCTGCTATGGCTTCTATCTGTGCTCTATCTCTGGCATCTAGAACTGGTATCATAATGCGCTGCAAAGGTTGGCGTACTTTAATACTTACTTTTTTGCGCAAGGATAAAGTAAGACTAGAAATGATCTGTGCTTTGTGCATTTTTTCTTCTAACGCCATATCGATCAAGGAATCATCCGTTTTAGGGAATAAAGCCAGGTGTACACTTTCACTAGCGTCATTTTCGCAAACACTGGTTAAGTCACGATACAATTGCTCCATAAAGAATGGAGCGATAGGTGCGCCTAATTGTGCTATTGTTTTTAAACAGGTGTAAAGTGTTTGATAAGCAGCGATTTTATCTTGCTCATAAGTTCCTTTCCAGAATCTTCTTCTGCATAAACGAACGTACCAGTTGCTTAAGTTTTCTGTGACAAATGTCGTTATAGCTCGAGCAGCCTTGGTAGGCTCATAATCCTCATAAAAAGCAGTGGTTTCTTTAATTAAGGTATTTAATTCAGATAAAATCCAGCGGTCTATCTCTGGCCGTTCCTTTAATGGAATATCTGTCTCCTTATAGGTAAATTTATCTACGTTAGCATAGAGACTGAAAAACGAGTATGTATTGTATAAAGTGCCAAAAAATTTGCGCTGTACTTCAGTAATGCCTTCCACATCAAATTTTAAGTTGTCCCAAGGATTTGCATTACTTACCATGTACCATCGTGTGGCATCTGCACCATATTTATTTAATGTGTCAAAAGGGTCTGCTGCATTTCCTAAACGTTTGGACATTTTCTGCCCGTTTTTATCCAGAACCAGCCCGTTAGAAACTACATTTTTATAAGCTATATCATCACTTATCATGGTAGCGATAGCGTGCAATGTGTAGAACCAACCTCGAGTTTGATCCACACCTTCTGCAATGAAATCTGCTTTTCTAAGTTGGTTCTCTACTTGTTCTTTATTTTCAAATGGATAATGCCACTGTGAATAAGGCATGGAGCCCGAATCAAACCATACGTCAATGAGGTCTGCCTCTCGAGTTAGTTTTTCTCCTGTGGCACTTACTAATATAATCTGATCTACTACGTTTTTATGAAGGTCTACGATGTTGTAATTTTCTTCACTCATGTCACCAGCTTTAAAACCGGCAAACGGATTCTCTGTCATCAATCCAGCAGCCATAGATTTTTCAATCTCTTCCATCAATTCCTCTATAGAACCGATGATGATTTCTTCTGTTCCCGTCTCATTTCTCCATATAGGAAGTGGGATTCCCCAAAAACGAGATCGTGATAAATTCCAGTCGTTTGCATTTGCCAGCCAGTTGCCAAATCTTCCTTCTCCAGTAGATTTAGGCTTCCAATTGATAGATTTATTCAACTCATGCATTCTATCCTTGAATTCGGTCACTTTTATAAACCAACTGTCTAGTGGATAGTATAATATGGGCTTATCAGTCCTCCAACAATGCGGATAACTGTGCACATATTTCTCCACGTTAAAAGCTCGGTTTCGTTCTTTTAAATCAATGGCTATATCTACATCTACTGATCGTTCTGGCACATCTCCATCTATAAAATATTCGTTCTTCACATATTTCCCACCTACCTTAGGTAAGGAATCAATGAACTTGCCCTGCAGGTTGACCAGTGGCACAGGATTGTTATTTGCGTCCAAAACTAACATCGGTGGAATAGGCGGATTTGCCTGTTTAGAAACCTGTGCATCGTCTGCTCCAAAGGTAGGTGCCGTGTGTACGATTCCTGTTCCATCCTCGGTAGTCACAAAATCTCCTGCAATAACTCTATAGGCATCTTGCGCGTTTTCAAACGGCTGCGCATAAGGCAATAATTGCTCGTATCTTAAGTTAACAAGATCAGTTCCTTTGCAAGAACCCAATACTTGATATGCTATTTTATCTCCTAGTTGGTATTCTTCTTTCGCTTTCGCGAAAGCATCACCTTCTAAAGCCTTATACTTTTTACCAAACTGAGCGTTCACCAATTTTTCAGCTAGAATTACCTGCATGGGGGCGCCCGTGTATTGGTTAAAAGTTTCTATAAGCACGTAGTTTATTTTAGAACCCACGGTAAGTGCTGTGTTAGAGGGAAGCGTCCATGGCGTAGTAGTCCAAGCTAGGAAAAACACTTCTTCACTAGTCGGGAATGGCAGTTTTGAAGGGTCTTCTACCTTAAACTGAGCAGTGACTGTTGTGTCTGTCACATTTTGATAGGTGCCGGGTTGGTTCAACTCGTGTGAGCTCAATCCAGTTCCAGCAGCTGGAGAATAAGGTTGGATTGTGTAGCCTTTATAAATTAAATCCTTGGAATAAATCTCTTTCAATAACCACCATACAGATTCCATATACTTGGATTTATAAGTAATATATGGATCTTCCATATCTACCCAATACCCCATGTCATCCGTCAGTTTGCTCCAGATATCTGTATACTTAAGGACGGCCTTTTTACATTCCTTATTGTACTCTTCTACACTGATTTTTGTACCTATGTCTTCCTTAGTAATACCCAACGCCTTTTCCACACCTAGTTCTACAGGAAGACCGTGTGTATCCCACCCAGCCTTACGATTTACCTGATAGCCTTGTTGGGTTTTAAAACGACAGAATAAATCCTTGATCGTTCTTCCCATTACGTGATGTATACCAGGAAGTCCGTTTGCAGAGGGTGGTCCTTCAAAGAAAATAAAAGGTTCATTTCCTTCACGAGCCGTCATAGACTTGTTGAAAATGTCGTTTTCCTTCCAAAAAGACTTGATGCGTGCATCTACTTCGGGTAGGTTCAATCCTTTGTATTCATTGAATTTTTTACTCATCACACAGGTGTTTTAAAGCTGTCAAAAGTACGGAATTTTGAGTGGAATTTTATGTGCTTTAGGTGGCTAAAACGCAGAATTAATTCTAGCCTTTGAAAAAGCGAAAAGGCCGTTTTTGTAAACAGCAACATATATTTACGTCTTCTTGCGCAACGTTCCTAGGGGAAGGCTTAAGACTGCTCCTAGGAAAAAATTGATCTTATAATACAGCCTCACTCCACTCTAATCTCCAACACCAAGCCTTCATGACTGCGCAAATTCATCACCTTACCATCCTCAAAGATGAGGTATTGTCCTTTGATGCCTTTTAATTTTCCAAAGTGTTCGGTAGTTTTGGCAAGGTTAACGCTGGACACTTTTTCTGGATATTGAAGTACGGGGAATTTAATTTCCCATTCCTTTTCGTTATCGAGAATGTATTCTTGGGCTTCTTGAGGTATGAATTGGAGCAAGCTTTTGCGAAAGCTTAACAGGTCAACATCTTCTATACTGTTGGTGAGCATTTTGCGCCAGTTGGTTTTATCTGCTACGTGACTTTTTAGGGCAACCTCAGTAATTCCTGCGAGATAACGGTTGGGTGCTTCCAGAATCGCAACGGCTTCATGCGCGCCTTGATCGATCCATCGTGTTGGGATTTGTGTTTTACGAGTTACACCTACTTTGATATTGCTGCTGTTTGCTAGATAAACAATATGTGGCTTGAGTTGTACTTTTTTCTCGTATTCTAGATCACGATCTTCTTCATCCAGGTGGGCACGGCTCAGCTCTGGTCGCATAATCCAGTCTCCTGCGTGCGCTGATTGTGAGAAACAGTCATAGCAAAATCCTTGCCGCCATATCTTTTTATCGAGGCTACAATTAAGACATTCGTTTCCTACATGCTTCAAAAAGAGTTTTTTATCCAACAGCTGGTTCATATGAATAAAATTGTCTGGGAAAACAAGGTAATATTGAACGGTTTCCTTGAGCTCTGTTTGCATTTTTCTAATCGTGCCTATTAGGATCATTTTAGTAACTTTAAAAATTAAGGAAGTATATTTGAAGTGTAAAAATACCAATTAGGATTTGTAAAATATGGCAAACGCATTACTCAATTCTGTTGTCTCTTGGTTTCTTAAGAAACGCATTCACGACATGGAGCTTTTTATGAAGCATCCACAGGAATTGCAGGATAATATTTTACAAGATCTCATTCACTATGCTCGTCACACAGAAGTAGGTAAAAAATACGGTTTTGACTCTATAAAGTCTTACCGAGATTTTACAGATAGAGTTCCAGTTTCTGGATATACTGAAATGGAAACTTCCATAAAGCGATCCAGAAAAGGGGAAGGAAATATTTTCTGGCCTAGTGATATCAAATGGTTTGCTATGAGTAGCGGTACGACTAACTCACGCAGTAAATTTATACCAGTAAGCCAGCAATCTTTAGAAGACTGTCATTATGCAGCTGCTAAGGACTTGTTGTGTATGTACTTAAATAACAATCCAGAGTCCAAGTTATTTAAGGGCAAAGGATTGCGATTAGGCGGTAGTAAAATACTGGATAGAACATCCCGAACAGCCGCTGGAGATTTGAGTAGTATTTTAATCGATAACATGCCTTTCTGGGCAGATTATAGTTCTACTCCTGGGAATGAAGTGGCATTAATGGCAGAATGGGAAACTAAAATGCCAGCGATTGTTCAAGAAACCATTACCGAAAATGTGACCAGTCTTGCTGGTGTTCCTTCCTGGATGATGGTGTTGCTTAATGAAGTGCTAGAAACAACAGGTAAGGAGAGTATACTAGAAGTCTGGCCGCAAATGGAAGTGTTCTTTCATGGAGGTGTTAGTTTTGATCCCTATGTAGAGCAGTATAAAAAACTACTACCAGTAGGTGATATTAAATACTACGAGACTTATAATGCGAGTGAAGGTTTCTTTGCCATTCAAGATCGTAACAATAGCAAGGAATTGCTGCTTATGCTGGATTACGGTATTTTCTATGAGTTTATATCTATGAAAACGTATGAGACTCCAGAGGAAAAGATCATACCATTAAACGAGGTAGAACTGGGTGAGAATTATGCCATTATAATTACGACTAACGCTGGCCTGTGGCGTTATAAAATAGGGGACACCGTTCGTTTTACGAGTAAAAGTCCCTACCGCATTAAGGTAAGCGGTCGCACCAAGCACCACATTAATGTATTTGGTGAAGAGCTCATTATTGAAAATGCTGAAGAGGCGCTTAAAAAGACCATTGCAGAGATCCCTTGTTCGATTAAGGACTATACTGTTGCCCCTATTTTTATGGAGGGTAAGGAAAAAGGGGCACATGAATGGATGATAGAATTTGGAACACAGCCGGATGATATTTCTGCTTTTGCTCAAGCCTTAGACTATTATTTGCAGCAAGTAAATAGTGACTACGAGGCAAAACGTTCTAACAATATAACCTTAAAAGCACCCAAAATTCACTGTGCACATCCAGATGTGTTTTATAATTGGTTAAAGCAAAAAGGCAAGCTAGGTGGACAGCACAAGATTCCAAGATTGAGTAATTCTAGAGAATATATGGAGGAGTTGCTGGTTATTCATAAAGAAGTAGGTCTTGTTAAATAAAGCGCGTTCTTTTCAAAAGCAAGCTCAAACTGCTTGGTTAAAGCTGATCTGAAAACTTAATAAAACCGTATTTTTGCAAAAATATATTACATGAGCAAATTAGTTGTGGTAGGTACAGTAGCATTTGATGCCATTGAAACCCCTTTTGGTAAAACAGATAAGATATTAGGTGGAGCAGCCACCTTTATAGGTCTTAGCGCTTCTCATTTCAATACAGAAATAGGACTGGTAAGTGTCGTAGGAGGTGATTTTCCTCAAGAATATTTAGACATGCTTACGAGTCGCGGTATGAACATCGATGGTATTGAGGTAGTGAAAGAGGGAAAGACATTTTTTTGGTCTGGAAAATACCACAACGATATGAATACTCGTGATACGCTTGTTACAGAGCTTAATGTACTCGCAGATTTTAATCCAGTAGTGCCAGAATCTTTCAGAGATGCTGAGGTGGTGATGTTAGGAAACTTACATCCAGCAGTACAATTAGGAGTAATGGAGCAAACACCAGCTGCAAAGTTGATCGTTCTAGATACCATGAATTTCTGGATGGACAGTGCACTAGACCTGTTGCATCAAGTCATTGCTAAGGTAGACGTGATCACTATTAATGATGAAGAAGCGAGACAACTCTCTGGAGAATATTCTCTTGTGGCAGCGGCTCGTAAGATTCATGCCATGGGCCCTAAATATGTAGTGATCAAAAAAGGAGAACATGGAGCCTTATTGTTTCATGAAGAACATATGTTCTTTGCCCCGGCGTTACCACTAGAAAAAGTTTTTGATCCCACAGGTGCAGGAGATACATTTGCTGGTGGTTTTGCAGGATTCCTTGCAGCAAGTGGCGACTATAGTTTTGAAAACATGAAACGTGCTATTATCTACGGCTCTAATTTTGCTTCCTTTGCTGTAGAGAAATTTGGAACGGAGCGCATGCAAACGATTACCAATGAACAAATAGATGCGCGTCTGGAACAGTTTAAAGCGCTGACTAAATTTGAAATAAATAATTAATAATATCTGTAAAAAAGCCTCAACAATTCTTGAGGCTTTTTTATTTTTACTTTATATAAAAACCCATCATGAGCGACCAGTTAAAACACGAGTGTGGTATTGCACTTATCCGTCTTCTTAAGCCACTAGAATTCTATAAGGAGAAATACGGGACAGCTTTCTACGGTATCAATAAAATGTACCTAATGATGGAAAAGCAGCACAACCGAGGTCAGGACGGTGCTGGATTTGCCAGTATCAAGCTAGACGTAGAACCTGGGCAACGTTATATTTCTAGAGTGCGCAGTAATGCAGCACAGCCTATTCAGGATATTTTTGCACAGATCAATGACCGGATCAACACGGAGCTTACTGAAAATCCAGAAATAAAAGATGATGTGGCAGCACAAAAAGCTCAGATTCCTTATATAGGAGAGTTATTGATGGGTCATGTGCGTTATGGGACATTTGGTAAAAACAGCATTGAATCTGTACATCCATTCTTAAGACAGAACAACTGGATGCATCGCAATTTAATTATGGCTGGCAATTTTAATATGACTAACGTACACAAGCTTTTTAATAAGCTTGTTAAATTGGGTCAGCATCCCAAAGACATGGCAGACACAGTGACCGTGATGGAAAAAGTAGGTCACTTTCAAGACAGACAAGTTAGTAAATTATATAAAAAATTTAAATCAAAAGGTCTTTCTAAAATAGAAGCTAGCCCCAAAATTGCAGAAGAAATAGATGTTGCAAAAATCTTGCGTAAAAGCGCCAAAGACTGGGATGGCGGTTATGCGATGGGAGGATTGATGGGTCATGGTGATGCTTTTTTATTGCGTGACCCTGCAGGAATAAGACCAGCTTATTATTATCAAAACGACGAGGTAGTTGTTATTGCAAGTGAACGGCCAGTAATTCAAACGGCTTTTAATGCACCATTTGATGAAGTAAAAGAACTCGATCCAGGCAAGGCGATCATCATCAAGAAAGATGGAACCGTAACTTTGGATCAAATCACAGAACCATTAGAGCGCAAAGCTTGTTCTTTTGAACGCATTTATTTCTCTCGTGGTAGTGATGCAGAGATTTATAAAGAACGCAAAATGCTAGGGAAACTCTTGTTTCCTGAGATTATGAAAAGCATTGATAACGATATCGACAATACGGTATTCTCTTACATACCTAATACCGCAGAGACTTCCTTTTACGGTATGGTAGAAGAAGGTCACGCAGTTCTCAATCAGCAAAAAAGAGACTTTATTATCGCTGGAAATGGAAAACTAACGGCTGATGAAGTCGATAAGACGCTTTCGCGAAAGCTAAGAACAGAAAAAATAGCTATAAAAGATGCAAAACTTCGCACGTTTATAACAGAAGATTCTTCTCGTGATGATCTTGTAGCTCATGTTTATGATGTGACTTACGGGGTGGTGAAGCCAGAAGATAATCTCGTAATAATAGACGATTCTATCGTGAGAGGAACGACCTTAAAAAAGTCCATTCTCAAAATGATGGATCGATTGAACCCTAAGAAAATAGTAGTTGTTTCTAGTGCGCCTCAAATACGCTATCCAGATTGTTATGGAATAGATATGGCACGATTAGAAGGCTTAGTGGCTTTTAAAGCGGCACTCGCTTTGCACGAGGATCGAGGTACTTATGATATTGTAGAAAAAATATACAAAAAATGCAAACTACAAACAGAGATGGAAGATGTAAACGTGGTGAATCACGTAAAGGATTTGTACGTTTCTTTTACAGATCAGGAAGTTTCTGATAAGATAGGGGAGCTACTGTCAGAAGAAGGAATAAACGCTGAGGTGAAAATCATTTATCAAACCGTAGATAATTTACATAAATCCTGTCCTAAGAATTTAGGAGACTGGTATTTCACTGGTAATTATCCAACTGCGGGAGGTAATCGTGTAGTAAATCGCGCTTATATCAACTTTTTTGAAGGTAATAATGAGCGTGCTTATTAGAAAAATACCAGGTTTGGTAAGTAGAAATAAAAAACCCCCCAAAATCAATAAATTGATTTTGGGGGGTTTACTTTTACTTAAAAGAATTATTTCCCTTCAGCATATCTTTTAGAAACTTCTGACCAGTTGATTACATTGAAAAATGCTTCTACATAGTCAGGACGTCTGTTTTGATAATTCAAGTAATAAGCGTGTTCCCATACGTCAAGACCTAGAACTGGAGTACCGCCACAGCCTACTTCTGGCATTAATGGATTGTCCTGATTAGGAGTTCCACATACCTCTAGTTTTCCACCTTCATGAACACAAAGCCAGGCCCATCCAGAACCAAATTGTCCTTTTGCAGCAGCGCTAAATTGATCTTTAAAAGTTTCAAAAGAACCAAAAGAAGTGTTGATTGCATCAGCTAGTTCACCAGTTGGGTGACCTCCACCGTCAGGA
Organism: Nonlabens sp.; assembly: GCF_047636915.1. Classification (GTDB taxonomy): domain Bacteria; phylum Bacteroidota; class Bacteroidia; order Flavobacteriales; family Flavobacteriaceae; genus Nonlabens. The sequence goes on from NZ_JBLIGN010000052.1 coordinate 9,201, forward strand.
GACATTACTTCCCAAAACAATCTGTGGTTGTAAAAGCCACCACCGTTATTTCTTAATGCTTTGTTGTGCATGTCTAGGTTAGAAAGAATGTTTTCGATAGTTTTTCCTTCTAAATCAGTTGCTTCTATTGCAGCATTTAGGTTATTCGTATACCCTTGATGATGCTTTCCATGATGGATCTCCATAGTTTTTGCATCGATGTGAGGTTCTAGTGCGTCTTTAGCATAATTTAATTGAGGTAATTCAAAAGCCATTATATATCCTTTTTAATTAGTTGATTAATAAGGTATAAAACTAGGCACAAAAATCCAGTGGTTAAAATTATCCACGTTATATTATCCTTAAAGTGTTAATTTTCACAATAATTAATTAATAAATTGAAAGTAAACAAGATAATTTATGTTAACCTATTGGACAGACTCTTTAATGCGGTTCTTGTGGTATGAAAAGTATAGAATTATGGTTGAAAAGAGCACGTGAATTGCTAACTATTAAAATAGTAAATACGTGATAAATCGCTATCTCATCAATTAATGGAGCCTAGAGTCTTACATCTTACCCTGTAGCAGTCTTGTGTCTTTCTTTTCTATGCTTATCTTTGACTATGTCACAATCACCTACTACTTTTTATAGTGCCAGCGCGGGATCTGGTAAGACCTATACGCTGGCTCAAGATTTCCTCACGCTGCTATTTAAAAATCCCTATTCTAATGGATATCGTAAAATACTAGCGGTGACCTTTACTAATAAGGCAGTTGCCGAGATGAAAGAACGTATTCTAGATTACCTCTATAAATTTACTTTAGAGGAGCTAGAAGATGCTCTTGCGGGAATCGCAAATCATATTAAAGGGGAAACGGGATTAGATAGCGACCAGTTCAAAAAGAAAGCACGCGCTATCTTCAATCAATTATTGCATGATTATTCTGCATTTGATATAGTGACTATAGATTCTTTTAACCACCGCATTTTGAGAACCTTTGCAAAGGATATTGACTTGCCCGATAACTTTGAGGTAGAGTTGGACAGTGATCGGCTGATTTCAAAAGCCATTCACAATCTTATTGCTCGCGCAGGTAAGGATAAAAAACTCACACAACTACTAGTGGATTTTTCCCTAGCAAAAATAGAAGAAGGGAAGAGTTGGGATGTAGAATACGATCTTAAAGATATTGCAAAATTAATTCGCAACGAAAACCATTATCCATTTCTCAAGAAATTGAAAGGGAAAGAGGTGGGAGACTTTTTGCGCTTTCGCGAAAACTTGTATAAGAAAATCAACGCCGCTCAAAAAGAATTGACAGAAAAAGCAAAGACACTTGTACGGGCTTCTGAAGAGATACATATTGCGCCTAAAGATTTCAAAGGTGGTTCTAGAAGTATCTTTAATGTAGTGGTTAAAGTAGCGCAAGAGGATTTTTCAGTAAAATTAGACGCTGCCTCTGTAAGAGATCTTATTGCTGGAGATTTGTATCCTAAAAATAAAGCACAAGAAGTCAAAGATGCGATAGACGGACTGGCGACAGATCTAAGCATATTTGCAGCGCTTTATAAGGAACGTATGGGGACGCTTTTGTTTTATAAAAATATAGCCAGCAGTCTCACTCCTTTATCTTTGCTTAATGAATTGCTTTATGAGATCGATAAAATAAAAATTGCTGAGCAAATCGTCCCTATTTACGAATTCAACGCCTTGCTTGCCGAGCAAATTAAAGACCAACCCGCGCCTTTTATTTATGAACGACTCGGTGAGCGTTACCGTCATTATTTTATAGATGAATTTCAGGACACCAGCCGCATGCAGTGGGAAAACCTCTCACCACTCATAGAAAACGAACTCCAGCAGCAACGTGAAAATGAAGAAAGAGGCAGTTTGATGCTCGTGGGCGACGCAAAGCAGTCTATATATAGATTCCGTGGTGGAGATGCAGATCAGTTTTTAAGACTTCTTGATACACCAGATCTTTTTATGCTGCCTAAAAAAGAAGAAACACTAGAATTTAACTGGCGCAGTTATGATGAAATTATCAATTTTAACAACTCGTTTTTTGATTTATATGGAGATCACCTCAACAGTGAGGTCTATAAAAAATTATACAAGGAGTATTTAGAACAAAAAACCAGAGCAAAAGAAGGCGGTTTTGTACAGATAGACTTCATAGATAAAGACTTTGAAGCACCTTATGAAAATGATGATTATACGAGCGTTTATCCGCATCATGTGCATCAACAGATTTTAAAAGCTCACGAAAATGGTTTTGCTTTAGGCGAGATTTGTGTTCTCGTGAGAGAAAATAAAGACGGTCATGAGATTGCAAAATATTTAGTTTCTCAAGAAATACGAGTTGTTTCGGGAGATAGTTTACTGGTTTACGCCTCTCAAAAAGTGCAATTGTTAGTGGCCTTGATGAAAATGGTGCAGGCGCCAGATCAACAGAAGCCACGTTTTGAGTTTTTGATGGCGTATACAAGGGTTTTTCAGCTAGAGGACATACATTCTTTTGTTACAGCACATCTTCATCACAGTTTGCTAGAATTAGGCAAGGTGTTGATGGATATGGAGGAAGATGATTTGGGTTCTGCTTTTGCGAAAGCGGCATTGTTTCAAGCCACAGAACAAGTAGCAGAATCTCTAGGATTGTACAAGGAACAAGACACCAGATTGCAGTCTTTTATGGAATTTTTATTTGAATATTCCACAGGTTATGAGGTGTCGCTTTCAGGATTTATAGAGCACTGGGAACTGAAAAAAGAAAAATTGAGCGTACCAGCTGCAGCAGATGCTGATGCCGTGCAAATCATGACCATTCACAAGTCTAAAGGACTGGAGTTTCCAGTAGTGATTGTGCCGCATTGCGATAAAAAACTAGATGATGCAAGAAGTCCTACAGGCTGGGTTCTTGTCGATAAAGAAGAGTATGAAGGTTTTGATCAAGTGTATATCAATTTAAAAAAAGAAAACGAATTTTATCCAGGTACTGCTCCAGAGGTCTATGCAAATAACCTTGCCAAAGCACAGATGGATCAAATCAATACGTTATACGTCGCTTTTACAAGGGCGAGAGAGCAATTATACATCAGTGCCGAAAGTGCCAGTCCCAAAGCGAATAACTACTCGTCACTTTTAAAAGAGTTTGTGGATAAAAAAGGGCTGATTTTAGAAATAGAGAATGGGTATGAATCGGCTATAATAGGAGATGGTAGGCGTCAATCTAAGAAAACAACTACGGAAGAAAGCGAGATGCTTACTACTTATAAGGTGAATCTGGATGCGCAGCGATTGAGTATTTCTACGAGAAAAGGCCTGCTTTGGGCTAGTGGTGCTAATGAGGCTATTTTAAAAGGAAATATCTTACATGAATACCTATCCTTAATTGAATACTCTTCAGATTTTAAAAAGGTGGGTAAAAAGATAGATCGAGATTTCTCTTTGTCTAGAATGGAGCAAAATGAAATTAAAGGGATGATTTCAAATGTGCTCCATCATGCAGAACTTGTCTCTTATTATACAAAGGGTATAAAAGTCTTGAACGAGCAACCTATTTTACTTCCTTCAGGAACCAGGCTTATTCCAGATCGGGTTATTATTGTTAATGATCAAGCAACAGTTATAGATTATAAAACTGGAGCAGTTTTAGAGAAGCATAGGAACCAACTGGATGAATATGCAGATTTGTTAAAATCTATGAATATAATGGTGTCAGAAAAAGTGCTTGTCTATACAGATACCTTAGAAATCGTTAAATGGAACGGATAAGGGCTCGCCGCTTGTTATATTTGTAAAACACTAAAAAACCTAAAATGTACGGATCAATTAAGGAACACCTACAAAAAGAACTGGCAGAAATAAAAGATGCTGGATTATATAAAAAAGAACGAATCATCACCTCACCGCAGGATGCCATGATTACACTAGATGATGGATCTGAAGTTCTTAATTTTTGTTCGAATAATTATTTAGGACTTTCTTCTCATCCTGAAGTTATTCAGGCGGCAAAGGATACGTTGGATTCTCATGGTTTTGGAATGAGCTCTGTAAGATTTATTTGTGGCACCCAAGATATTCATAAAGAGCTAGAACAAAAACTAGCAGATTTTTACGGTTGTGAAGACACGATCCTTTACGCTGCTTGTTTTGATGCAAATGGTGGTGTTTTTGAGCCATTGCTAACCAAAGAGGATGCTATAATTTCTGACTCTTTAAACCATGCTTCTATTATTGATGGCGTGCGTTTGTGTAAAGCAGGTCGTTATAGATATGCCACGGCTGATATGGCAGATCTCGAAAAGCAGCTGATACAGGCTACAGAGGATGGTGCACGCTACAAACTTATAGTTACCGATGGCGTATTTTCCATGGATGGACTATTAGCTCCTTTGGACAAGATCTGTGATCTTGCAGATAAGTATGATGCTTTAGTTATGGTAGATGAATGTCATGCGGCTGGTTTTTTAGGCGATACAGGACGTGGTACTCTAGAGGCCAAAGGAGTTCTAGGCAGAATAGATATTATTACGGGTACTTTAGGAAAAGCCTTAGGTGGCGCGATGGGTGGCTATACGTGTGCTAATAAAGAAGTGATTGAGATTTTGAGACAACGATCCAGACCATACCTTTTTAGTAATTCACTTGCGCCTTCCATAGTAGGAGCTTCTATTAAGGCATTAGAGCTTATCGATAAGAGTACAGATCTCATTGATAAAGTGCAGTCTAACACCGCTTTTTTCAAAAAAAGCTTGCAAGATTTAGGTTTTGATATTGTAGATGGTGAAAGCGCTATTGTTCCTGTGATGCTTTACGATGCAAAACTCTCCCAACAAATGGCAGATATGCTTCTTGAGGAAGGTATTTACGTAATAGGATTCTTTTATCCAGTTGTACCCAAGGGAAAAGCAAGAATAAGAGTACAATTAAGTGCGGCACATTCCCAGAAACATTTGGAAAAAGCAATCGCTGCTTTTGAAAAGATTGGAAAAAAGCTAGGTGTTATTTAAAATTAATAATAAATAAGAGTTATTATTGGTATATTTAACTAAATTTATAGCCTGTATGCTTGCGAAAAACAAGGAACTGTTTAATTTTGCAGCGTTGTTAATTAAAAACCCCAACATGAAAAACATTTTTAAATTATTAGTTGCTGGAGCAATATTATTTTCTGCCAGCATGAGTTACGCACAAGACGAAAGCAATCGCTGGAGTATTGCGATAGGTATCAACGCTATTGATCTTTATCCAGTAGGTGAGAAAGATTTAGGCCTTGGAGATTATTTTGAACAACCCTTTAATCTCGATCATTATAATATCACTACAGCTCCTAGCCGTTTTGAAGTAGGTTATTACGTAGGAGACGGTATTGTTGCAACTGGTGCACTTTCTGTGAATACTATTGATACGGTTGGAGAGGCTAAAATCGATCAGATCTCTTATTACTCTTTTGATGGAGGGTTAAGATACAATCTTGCTGAATTATGGAATGGAGAAATAATCAGCCCTTATTTGGGAGTTGGTGGTTCTTATCAAATACTAGATGATGAAGGTTTTGGAACATTCAATGGTACTTTTGGTTTTGATATTAAAATCATGAATAATGTTTACGCAAATGTTCAAACTAGTTACAAGCACGCCTTTGAAGATACTTTTCCAAAGCACTGGCAACACACAGCGGGTCTCAAGTTTACTTGGGGAGCTGTAGATACAGACGGTGATGGAATTGTAGATTCTAAGGATGTATGTCCTACCGTTGCAGGTTTAGAGCAATTTATGGGCTGTCCAGATTCTGATATGGATGGAATAGAAGATTCTAAAGATGATTGTCCTAATGTATTTGGTCCAGTTGAAACTAATGGATGTCCTGATACTGATGGGGATACCGTACTTGATAAAGATGATAAGTGTCCTGAAACTGCAGGTCTGGTAGCTCTTATGGGTTGTCCTGATGCTGATGCTGATGGTGTTGCTGACGGAGATGACAATTGTCCTACAGAGGCTGGTCCAGCTTCAAGACAAGGTTGTCCAGTAAAAGATAGAGATAATGACGGTATCGAAGATGATATGGATAAATGTCCTGATGTTGCAGGTATTGCAGAATTAGAAGGTTGTCCAAGACCTGTTCTACCTACGGTAGAAGTACAAGCTCAATTGAATGAATATGCTAAAACTATCTTGTTCAACACTGGAAAGGCTTCTATTCAAGCTGAATCAGCTGCTACGTTAGCTGATATTACTGCCATCCTAACTAAATATCCTACGGCTCAATTTACGATTGAAGGTCATACAGATAGTGTAGGTAGTGCAACATATAACGAAAAACTTTCTAACGAGCGTTCTCTTTCTGTAAAAGAATACTTGGTGAAGAACGGTATTGATAAAGCTCGTTTAACTTCAAAAGGTCTTGGAGAAACTAAGCCTGTTGGATCTAATGCCACTGCAGCTGGAAGAACACAAAACAGACGTGTTGAAATCAATCTTGCCAAATAAGCTGGATGTAAAAAAACATTTTAATTTATTAAAAAGCCACTCTGAAAAGAGTGGCTTTTTTGTGTCTTTAAGACTCCAAAGTTCTGATGGCGTGATGGTGAAAGAAAATTATGGAACTGTTTCATATGGACCTATTCACCATCTAAGTTATTAGCATTGCGGCAAGTTGTTTTGGCTTTATTTATGGGAGAGCAGATTCTAAAGAAATGCGATCTGGTGCGGTCAGGTTTAAGAGAAATGATGTTGTTGCGCAATAAGCAGTAGCTTATAGACAACTAAATTGGTAGGAGCTTTCAATTCTTGTTATGTTTATAACTCTTAAAATGAATAGCAAAGAAGAACGATATCTAGTTGAGGTAACAATTTTATTGATCAAAAGTATAAGGATCCTTCAATCTACTTATTCTTGAAAAAAGACAGTTGCTATATAGGTGAGGTTTCTAAGATTCAAGTGGCATATACTCAAAACACCTAGGGTTCCGAATTTTCTGCTCCTTCTTTTTCCTTTTCTCTGCGTTAAAATTTACAAGCCTAACATAAGCTATGCTTGAAAATTTATGCCTTAACAAAAGAAAAAAATAAATCCGCTAAATTCTCTGAGTACATAGAAAATATGAAGGGAACAGCATTAAAAGTAGAGCTTCTATTAGTTACCCTGTTTAGGTCGCAAAGATTTCTAGATAGTATATATAGAATCAAGTAGCACCAATACTTTTGAATCGTTCCAATCAGATCACTAAAAGGGAGTGATAAAATTTATCGAATACTATATGGATATGCGAGAATTTCAATGGGCCTACTTTCTGTTTTTATGCACAAAACAGAAGTTCATCCAGCACATGTTATCGTGTGAAAGAGGAGGTTATAGGTGACTAGAAGCTAGGAAAGCTTTTATTTATAAGCGCACTCTGCACTTGGAGCCCCATTTCCTTCGTATCTGAAAGCTCATTCTTATACTGTTGTGAATATCCATAAGGTTAAGGCTTGTTTTGACCAGTACAGCGCGCAGTAAAAAAGAAATGATTTATTCACAGCTGCTGAGTCAAGACTGTATATGTCTTTGTCAGACTTGATTTTATGGCATAAGGAAGCCTCTACTATCAAATGAATAGTAGAGGCTTTTGAAGTATCCCGTTTTCGCCCTGAGCTACCTCAGGATGAATTTCTATTATTTTATAAATAATAGAAAGCAGAAACTATATCTAATTAGTCGCTAGTTAAAGAGATGTTATCTAATTCATAAGTGCCATCAGTACCTGGATCTCCACTTCCTACATATCTAAAGGCGATAGCTCCAGTTCCTGTAACACAATCTAAAGACACATGTCCAGAAAACACCCAGTTACCAAAGTTTTCACTATCACTGACAATTACTGGGTCTGACATCGGTTCCCATGAAGCTGTGTCCACGCCAGTAGCTGTACCATCCCAATCACTACTATAAAGAAGTTCCATGGAAGAGCCATCTGCAAAACTATTAGAAGTTTCAAAAGAGAATACTTCACCAGTTTGTGCATCAAAATCAAATTGAGGTGTAATGAGCCAGGCAGCTGTACTTACGTCTCCGGATCTAAAGGATCCACAATTGACACTTTTACCCAAAGAAGCATTTGTTCCAGAAGCGGTATAAACTTCCCACGTTTGTGTTCCTGCTTCTTGGAAATTAGTCCATCCCGCTGGCATCGCTGCAGCTCCTGTAGATTGAGTCTCAAAGTTCTCCGATAATAAGACATTTGTTCCTGCTGTAGCAACCGTTCCACAGGCAACTATAGCAAAGTTACATCTCACACTTGCATCAAAAATGAAGTCATCTGGTGAATTTATAGCTATCACAAAGAATTCATCTCTAAAGTCTCTTTGTAAAATAGCCGTTATCGAACCACTTCCTTCAGGAAGTCTTAGTGCTTTAAAGTCAGAAAATGTACTGGTCTCCATTCTTATAGGGGCAGCAAAGAAATCACCGCAAGTTTGTACGAGTCTTACGCCGTCGAATTGATCTGTAGGCTCAGAGGCAAATGTTCTGTTCGATGCGAGATCAGCGTCTGTAAACTGTGCTTCCGGTAATTGGATTAAAGTAAGTAGTTTTTCTGTTCTGAATTCAGAAGGACCAGAAACTAGGGTAGGAACAATATTGAAAACTTCACTGTCTCTTAATACAACGGATCCCTGTAAAGCAGGAGCAATTTTTTCAATAGTGCCATTTCCATTAATACCGAGAACAGGTACTCCATTAGAAAGTCCAGCAGTTAGACCATCAAGTTTGATATACACTCTCTGTCCTATTGCATAAGTAGTAAATAGCGGACTGTTGTCAATAAGTATTTTAATACCGGCGGTTGGATTTTCAATCGCGTCCTGTATAATTAACTCTTCAAAATAGTTACCTGCTTCATCACTAGAAATAACAAATCCTTCTATAAATTGATCGTTATTTGGATCAAAAGTAACAAGTCCTGTCTGTGCCTGTCCTATCTGTCCTATTACAGAAGATATATCTATTAAGTTTGCAGGTGCTTCAATATCTATCGCTGCTGTATCTGGCAAGTTGAAGTCGTCATCCTCGACACAAGAGAAGGTAATTACTGATAATACAGCAATCGCAAAAAGTTTATTAAAATTTTTCATTTTGTTATTTTTATATAAATTCATCATTGCTTATTAAAATCTTAAATATATGTTTAGGTAATAGGTGGTTCCATTACCAAAGAAATAGCGTGGTGCAAATACTTCTTGCGGGTTATTAGCATCATCTCTAGTAGATCTAAAGTTGGAGTTGCGAGATTGTTCAAAGCCACCAGTTTTGTATTCTTGATCAAATATATTGTTGATAGTCGCAAAGAAACCTACATACTTATCGTCTATTCTCCATGATTTACCACCTATTACATTCCATAACATATAGTTCTCAAATTGTTCTTGCTTTAAAAGTTGGTTAGCTACTTCTTGATCAAAGTCATTGAACTCGATGCCATCATAATCTTGTCTAAAGTTAGCGCTTCTTCTCAAATTACTGATATCAGAATAACCATTGGCAAAGTAGTTTGCAGTAACTCCTATATTCCAGTAATCTGGGTCTCTGTATTCAAAGCCTATTTGTAAGGCTGTTTCTGGTCCGCCAGCTACGTGGTAGTCTTTAAGACTGGTAGTTCCGTCACCGAAGCTAAGTTGTTCACCAGCAAAGTCATCACTAGTTAAATAAAGATCAGGATTGTTGGTATACACATTCTGTCCAAAAGCTGCAGCACCTTTTAATTTAATAGTAGGAGTAACTTGTACTTCTAGACCTAGCTCCATTCCTGCGTTACGTCTCTCTATATTAGTCATTACTTCTTGTACAAAAGCACTTCCGTCACCTAGAGGCAGTCCAGTAAGGTCTTCGGTAAAGTAGAATCCGACATCTGTGCCATTTGTAAACTGAGTGTAATAGGCCGTTAATCGTGCTTTAACTATAGGAGTGGTATATATGTAACTTAAATCTGTACTGTAAGATTTCTGAGATTCTAGTCCAACTATAGTTTCATTGTTCTGTCTTGCGTTACTAAATGAATTTCTAATAGTAGGAGCTTGAGAAATGTAGGCTGCATTAAAATCAAAGAATTGCTGTCCAGAGATTTTATATGTAGCACCGCCTTTAAAACCAAAGTCCGTAAACTCTAATTTTTCACTTTTACCAAAAGATTCAGCTCCTAGAAAGTTGCCATTTTCATACTTACCGTTTCTTTGGTAGGCTGTTCTAGTGACATTACCAGCGATAAAGAAATCTACTTTTTTAGTTTTGAACTGTGTTTGTGCAAAACTAGCGATCACATCGGCATCGATGTCGTAATTGTATTTGTAACGATCACCTTCACCTGCAATGCGATTAGGAGTTCTCACGTTGGATTGAGCTGCTTCGTTAAAACCTAGAAGAACACCACTACTTGAAATTTCATCAGAGAAGAAATCTATATCTAAGAAACCAGACCCTCCTAGAAGGTCATTGATCATCGCATAGTTTTCACTATTTAATTTACGATACCTCATACTACCAGTAAATATGATATTCTCTGTAAGGTCTGCGGTTAAAATTGTATTTACAGAAAGTTGCTTGTCATCTGTACGGTCTTCTTGAATAGCATAAAGTGAATTTCTTCCTCTAATTTGCAGTCCTCTATTTGCCTCATATAGAGATCCCCAATTCAGTTGACCATCATTAACAAACTCTTGTCGCGCCAGGTAAGCATATTGAAAGTCAATGGGGTCTTGACCATTCCTTAAAAAATAACTCGGTAAATTCTGGTAATAGTCAGGATTGGGGTTTCTGGCGCCTCCTTCATAATAATCTTGACCTTGTGACGTCCCTAATGTAGTACCTCCATTATCGATACGGGT